>NZ_JBEIET010000006.1:0-41104 GCF_040382755.1 Flavobacterium sp. | reverse complement strand
TGCTAATTTTTCTACTGTTGGTGCTAATGCATATCCTGCTTTTTTAGCGTATAAAGCCAACTGAGCAGATAATATATCTTTTTCTGCAGGAATATGTAATTCCTTAAACATTTCATTTGCCATTTCTTCAATAGCCGGAGCCATTTCAGCGCGTTTAGCTGCATCTGCTTTAGTATACATTTCTAATTGTCTACCTAAAGATCTACTTATTGTTCCAAAAGCTGACGTTCTAAATAACTGTTGTAAATAATTATCATGACGCGATTTCTCATTCGTCATATCATAATATTTATTGATATTGGCTACTACATTTCCGTATTTAGCTTGATTTGCTGGTTGATTTGCCCAAGTATTAAATTTAGCTTCTTGAGCTGCTTTTGATTTTGCTGTTCCAAATTTTGTTAAGGCATCAATCATACCTTGACGGTTTTTCCAATAGTTAGCTACACCTGCAAATTTAGAAGCATAAATTAAATTTAAAGCATCCGATTGAACCATATATTTTTTCATATTGTCCATTCCAGTTTTAGAACCTTCTACCCAAGCTGGGTAAGCAAATTTTACGTTTTGCTCAATTCCACCAGCTGGCATCCAACGATTTGTACGACCTGGATATCCTAAAATCATAGCAAAATCATTTTCTTTAACACCGCTTAAATTAACTGGTAAGTGATGTTTAGGGTTTAACGGAACATTGTTTACAGAATATTCTGCTGGATTTCCGTTAGCATCTGCATAAATTCTAAACATAGAAAAATCTGCAGTATGACGTGGCCATTCCCAGTTGTCTGTATCTCCACCAAATTTTCCTAAGCTTTCTGGAGGCGTACCAACTAAACGAACGTCTTTATAATCTTGATATACGAAATAGTAATATTCATTTCCTTGAAAAAACGGACGAACTGAAACGGTATATTTTCCGCCTTCATTGTTTTCTTTTTCAATTTTAGCAATTTCTTGGTTGATTGCTTTTTCTCTTTCAGCTTCACTCATTCCTGGAGTTACAACTGATAAAATTCTTTTTGAACAATCGTCCATACGAACGAAGAAACGCACAAATAAACTCGAAGGTTTTAATTCTTCTTTTCTATTTGCTGCCCAATATCCTTCTTTCAGATAATTTTTTTCTGCAGTAGATAATTCCGCTATCGCATCATAACCACAGTGGTGATTGGTTAATACCAAACCATCTTTTGAGATTAATTCAGCTGTACAACCTCCGTTAAACTGTACAATAGCATCTTTTAAACTGTGGTTGTTAATGCTGTAAATTTCTTGTGGGGTTAATTGTAATCCCATTTTTTGCATATCACGGTGATTTAAACGTTCAATGAACATTAAAAACCACATACCTTCATCTGCTTTAACGCTCATTGGCATTAGCATAATTCCAGCAACTAAGGATAAAATAATTTTTTTCATTTTAATTTTAGGTAAAGTTAATTAATATTAATAGTAGTCGATAAATTGAAAAAATGTTACAAATTTCTGACTATTTTTTCTTTAAAAATATTTTTGTTGATCTTATTAGTATTAAATAAAAAACAGTTAAAAGTATACTTCCAACTGTTTTTTAAAATAGTATTTATTATGAAATTATTCTATAATTATTTTTTTGGTTATTTGAGCACCTTTACTTTGGATAGTTACAAAATACATGCCACTCAATGCATTATCTAATTGAATGTTTTGAACTAAATCAGAAGTTTGATTGTATTCTGCGTTAAAAATTTCTCTTCCCAATGCATCAATAATTATAACCGAATAATTATCTGTAACTTCAGTCAATTGAATTGAGAAAATTCCTTTATTAGGATTTGGATAAATTGAAAAATTATTCTTAACAAAATCATTATTTGCTAAAACATTTGTTTGTAATTGAGAAGATATTGTATTATACCAAGCAAGCATCCTAGTCGCTTGCCCAGCAGTAAACATATACATACAAGCGTCGTTAGTATAATCCATGTAATTCATTGATAGTGCTGAAGTAGATCCATCACAACCTGCTACAAAACCATCAGAAGGACAACCGTAAGTTGGGGTGCCAAGTGGAGGTGTATCACAAACTTTATCACCTTGAGTATTACAATTAGTACCACAATTTTGAAAAGTATGTAATAAATTGAAAAAGTGACCTAGTTCATGCGTCAAAGTTCTACCTAAATTGTATGGAGCACCCGGAACATATCCCGTACAACTTGATGGAGATCCAGTCATTGTAGCTCCAAAAGCATTGTTATCAATTACTACGGTCATACCCTGTGAAGGTAAGCCTCCTAAAGGAGAGTATCCTAAAATTCCACCACTAATATTCCTAACAACTAAATTGCAATATCCTGACCAGTCAAAATCACTATCAGCATTAGATAAAAAGTTGGTGCCAAAAGTAATAGCTAAATCTCCATTTGATAATCCAGAAGTCATTGGATGATTTTGAGTAGCTATTTCCCATGAAACATCCATATCACCAATGTTTACACCTGGGTAATATACACTAGCTGATGTCCAAAGTGATAGATCGGAATTTGTGGCATTGTAATCTGCGTTTAAAATTGCTACTTGTTTTTGAGCTAATAATCTTAAACAACTTTTAACAGATTCAGTACTTGAATTTGCTACTGATGGATAGTGAATAGCTACGGGTATTCTAATTAAAGTATTTGTGCTAAATGTAGAGTTGCCATTTTTCTTTTGTTCATTTGATAGTCTCTGTAATTCACTTTCAAATTGTTTTTGCAAATCTAAATACTGTTGTTTCATTTCAGGATTAGACAACATTTTTTCCATGTAGGCATCAGTTCCGCATGTTCTGTGTTGTCCAAAACTTATGGAAACAACAAAAAGTAATAAAAGTAATTTTGTTTTCATTTGAATAATTGATGATTAAGTTTCAAAAATATAAAAAAAATTGAATAAAATGTTAAACATTCAACATTTTCCACAATTTATCTTTCAATTCTGTTAATCCTTGTTGGGCAACAGATGAAATAAACATATAATCTAAACCTTTAAGGTCTTTATCTAATTGTTGTTTCATTTCTTTTTGTAATTCGTCGTCTAACATATCACATTTAGAAATTACCAACAATCGGTCTTTATCCAACATTTCGGGATTGTAACGTCTTAATTCATCAAGAAGAATTTCGTATTCTTTCTTAATATCATCCGCATCAGCTGGAACTAAAAATAATAACGTAGAATTTCTCTCAATATGACGTAAGAAATAATGCCCTAACCCTTTACCTTCAGCTGCTCCTTCAATGATTCCAGGAATATCTGCAATTACAAAGGATTGAAAATCTCTATAAGCTACAATTCCTAAATTGGGTTTTAAAGTAGTAAATGCATAATCCGCAATTTTTGGTTTTGCAGAAGTTAAAACAGATAATAAAGTCGATTTTCCAGCATTTGGAAAGCCTACTAAGCCTACATCCGCAAGCACTTTTAATTCTAAAATAACATCAACTTCCTCCCCAGGAATTCCAGGTTGTGCATAACGTGGTGTTTGGTTAGTAGAACTTCTGAAATTCCAGTTTCCTAAACCACCTTTACCGCCACGAGCTAAAATTTTAGTTTCGCCGTCTTCTGTAATTTCGAATAAAATTTCACCCGTTTCTTTATCTTTTATTACTGTCCCTAAAGGAACTTCTATAAATTTATCTTCTCCATCATGGCCAGTACTTCTGCTACTTCCTCCATCTCCACCGTGACCTGATTTTACATGTCGTAAAAATTTTAAATGAAACAACGTCCATAAATTTTTACTCCCCTTAATAATTACATGACCACCACGACCACCGTCTCCACCATCTGGACCACCTTTTTCAATAAATTTTTCTCTGTGTAAGTGAGAAGAACCCTTCCCGCCTTTACCAGATGCAACATATATTTTTACGTAGTCTACGAAATTTCCTTCAGTCATTTTTTTGTTTTTTAGCTTTCAGTTGTTAAACCAACTGAAACTATATTCTAAAATATTAATTTTTAATTTTTATGCAGACTAAAAACTGCGAATAAAACAACTTATTCCGTAAGTGGTTTTATTAAAATTTTATCAATTTTAACGCCATCCATATCCATTACTTCAAATTCTAATTTGTTCCAAATAAGTTTTTCACCTTGTTTCGGAATATTTCCTAATTCTGTAATAATCAAACCACTAACAGTAGTAACCTCATAATCATTAAGCATATCATCTAAATCGAAATACGTCATAAAATCGTGTAATGAATATTGTCCATCCACCAACCAAGTTCCATCTTCTCTTGCAATTAATTGATATTCTTCATCTGAAAAATCAGCTGCGTCACCTACTAATGCTTCTAAAATATCATTTAATGTAATTATTCCTTGAAAAACGCCATATTCATCTGTTACCAATGCATAATGAATTTTAGACATTTTAAAATTTTCTAACGCTTTATAAGCCGAAGTATGTTCAATAAAATATACCGGCTCAATCATAATTTTCTGTAAATCGAAATCGCCTTTTTCAATATTTGCAAATAAATCTTTTAATAAAACTACACCTATAACTTCATCTAAATTTTCATTACAAACAGGATATACAGAATGCAACTCGTCTAAAATTTTTGCTTTTAGTTCTTCATAACTTTCATCTAAAGCCAAATAAACAATGCTTTTTCTGTGCGTCATTAAAGAATTTACTTTTCTATCGCCAATATGAAATACGCGTTCCACAATATCTTGCTCAATTTCTTGCACTTCTCCTACTTCCGTACCTTCTTTAATAATGGCTTTTATTTCTTCTTCAGTAACCTTGCCATCTGCGGTTGGTTTAATCTTAAATATTTTTAAAATAAAATCTGTAGAAGTAGTTAATAACCATATAAATGGTGCTGTAACAACAGACATTACTTTCATAGGAACGGCTACAGACTTAGCAATGGTTTCAGGATAATTTAGCCCAATTCTTTTTGGTAATAATTCGCCAAATACTAAGGAAAAGAAAGTTAATATTACAACAACAACTCCAACTGCTAAAGTGTGAGCATATGGAAAAGTTAATGTATAAGTTGCGAAAAAAGTTTCAACATCTGTTGTTATTTTATCGCCAGAATAAATACCTGTTAAAATACCAATTAAGGTAATACCAATTTGTACCGTAGACAAAAATTTGTTAGGTGAATTGGCTAAATCTAAAGCTGTTTTTGCACTCGTGTTGCCTTTTTTGGCGGCGGTTTCTAACCTATTTTTTCTTGCTGATATGAGTGCGATCTCTGACATAGAGAAAATTCCATTGAGCAGTATCAACAAGAATATTATGACTATTTCCAATTTTTATATAGTTGAATTAAATGCAATGTACTTAAAATTTATCGATTATTGTACTTAATCGTTCAGTAATTTCTTCAATCGAACCTATTCCATTTACAGCATAAAACTTTCCTTGTGCCTCGTAATACGACATTAAAGGTGCTGTTTTTTCGTTATATTCTTGGTATCTGTTTCTAATTTTTTCTTCGTCTTGATCGTCTGGTCTGCCTGAAGTTTTTCCTCTTTCTAACAATCGTTTTACTAAAATTTCATCGTCTGCTTCTAATGCAACTGTAGCTGTAATTTCTTCGTTTTTAGACGTTAAAAAAGCATCTAAAGCTTCTGCTTGAGCAATTGTTCTTGGAAAACCATCAAACAAAAAACCTCTTGATTGACTGTTTTTTTCTACTTCACTTTGTAACATTTGAATGGTAACAGAATCTGGAACCAAATCTCCTTTATCCATATAGGTTTTGGCCAATAAGCCTAATTCTGTTTCGTTTTTAATGTTAAATCTAAAAATATCTCCTGTAGATAAATGCGTTAACGAATATTTTTCTTTTAAAAATTCTGCTTGAGTTCCTTTACCAGCGCCTGGTTTTCCGAATAAAACAATATTAATCATTGTGTTGTTAAAGTTAAAATAAACCACAAATTTACAAACTATTAAACATATAAAAATCATTATTGTGTGTTTTTTTAAAAAATGATTATTTTTACATCGATGGATCAAGCATTTTATAAAATAATATCGGAAAGTACTGCACATCGAATAAGTCGAGAATTTATTCGCGATTATGTAGTTCAACATCCAGAAAAATTGCAATATTTAATGGAAATTGGTCTAAATGAAAAAGATAAAATTCACATAAAAGCGTGTTGGTCGTTAGAATTGATTTTCGAAATTAAATTGGAACTAATTCTCCCTTTTATTAATGAATTTATAGAAAAAATAGATCAATACAAAAATCATTCTGCTATTAGACCCGTTTCTAAAATATGTTTGTTTTTATCGAAATCAAAAACTATAAAACTAACAGAAAAACAAGAAACAAAAATTATTGAAACCTGTTTAGACTGGTTAATTCAGGATGAAAAAGTAGCAGCAAAAGCGTATTCTATGATAACTTTATACAATTTTGGTAAAAAACATTCCTGGATAAACGAAGAATTAAAAGCCATACTTTTACAAGACTATTTTAAACATTCTGCAGCGTATCGAGCGGCTGCAAAAGAAATTTTAGAAAAACTAAAATAGCGGCTAATTGCGAAACAAATTCAAATTAGTATCTTTGCACAAACACAACACTAACAACTAATGAATTATTTTTCTTCAGATTTTAAATTAGGAATTTTAGGTGGCGGTCAATTGGGCAAAATGCTTTTGACAGAAACTCGAAAATTTGATATCACTACTTTCGTTTTAGACCCAAGTAATGAGGCACCAGCGCAATTTGGTGCAACTAAATTTTTTGTTGGAAGTTTGTTAGATTACGAAACCGTTTACCAATTTGGTAAAATGTGTGATGCCATAACTATTGAAATTGAAAATGTAAATTTAGACGCATTAGAAAAATTAGAAGAGGAAGGCCATATTGTTTATCCATCACCAAAAACGTTACGATTAATTCAAAATAAAGGAAAACAGAAAGATTTTTATGTTGAAAACAATATTCCAACATCAAAACACCAACGTTTTGTAGATTTAAATGATTTAAAAAAAGCGTTAGAAAAAAACGAGCTAGAATTTCCTTTTGTTTGGAAATGCGCCCAATTTGGTTATGATGGAAATGGCGTGAAAATTTGTCGTTCTACAATGGATTTATTACATTTACCTGAAGTAGAATGCATTGCAGAAGAAATGGTGCCGTTTAAAAATGAGTTAGCCGTGATTGTTGCCCGAAATGCAAATGGCGAGGTAAAAACCTATCCTGTAGTGGAAATGGAATTTCATCCAGAAGCCAATCAGGTGGAATATGTAATTTGTCCAGCCAGAATTGATGAAAAAGTGGCACAATTAGCAATTGAAACAGCACTACAAGTTTCAAAAGCTTTCAATCATGTTGGTTTATTAGCTGTAGAAATGTTTCAAACAGAAAACGACGATATTTTAGTAAACGAAGTCGCACCAAGACCACATAATTCAGGACATCATACTATTGAAGCAAGTTATACTTCGCAATTTGAAAACCATTTGCGTTCGGTGTTAAACTTACCTTTAGGAAATACAGATAGTAAAGTAGCTGGAATTATGGTAAATTTGGTAGGTGAAGAAGGTTTTTCTGGACCTGTAATTTACGAAAACATCGAAAAAATAATGGCAATTGATGGCGTGACACCTCATATTTACGGCAAAAAAGAAACCCGACCATTCAGGAAAATGGGACACGTTACGATTGTTAATGAGGATATGGCAGCAGCCAGAAAAATTGCCGAAGAAGTGAAAAATAGTATAAGAGTGATAAGCCCCCCAACCCCCGAAGGGGGAGATTAAAAGCTCAAAAAAATAATCAATTTAAACCCTACTCACCCCTAGTAGGAGTTCCCCCTTTGGGGGTTAGGGGGCTAATATGAGTAAAGTAGCCATTATAATGGGAAGCATTTCGGATATGCCAGTGATGCAAGAAGCCATAGACATTTTAAAAGGATTTGATATTGAAACCGAAGTAGATATTGTTTCGGCACATAGAACACCCGAAAAATTATTCGATTTTAGTAAAAATGCACACACTCGTGGTATTTCAGTAATTATTGCCGGAGCTGGAGGTGCAGCACATTTACCAGGAATGGTAGCATCTATGAGTCCGCTTCCGGTAATTGGAGTACCTGTGAAATCCAGCAATTCTATTGATGGATGGGACTCTGTTTTATCAATATTACAAATGCCCGGAGGAGTTCCTGTTGCAACCGTAGCTTTAAACGGCGCAAAAAACGCTGGGATATTAGCCGCACAAATTATAGGTAGTTCAGATAAATGCGTATTAGATAAAATTATTTTCTATAAAGAAGGTCTGAAAGAAGCTGTAAATAAAGCAGCATCAGAATTGAAAAAATAAAATTAAACTATTAAGAGATTAAGAAAAATTAAGATTTTGGTTAGCCATTTTGCTTAATCAAACTTAATCTCTTAATGGTTAAAAAACATAAAAACAATTAGTTATAATGAAAATCTTAACCTCAAAATTCAATACCAAACATAACACCGCACCATTTTCGCAAATAAAATTAGAAGATTACAAACCCGCATTTATTGAAAATATCAGCAAAGCAAAAGCCGAAATTGATGCCATAATAACGAATTCTGAACCAGCTACTTTTAAAAACACCATCGAAGCATTAGAATATTCTGGTGAAGCGTTAGATCGATTGTCAAGTATTTTTTTTAATTTAAATTCGGCAGAAACTTCAGATAAAATGCAAAAAATCGCACAAGAAGTTACGCCATTACTTACAGAATTTGGAAACGACATAGCTTTAAACGAAGATTTATTTAAAAAAGTAAAATCCGTTTATGAAAACAAAAACAATATAAATTTAACAACAGAACAAGCTACATTATTAGAAAAAAAATACAAAGGTTTTACTCGAAATGGTGCGTTACTTTCTGAAGATAAAAAAGTACGATTAAGAGAAATTGATACCGAATTGGCGCAATTGCAATTGACTTTTGGAGAAAATACCTTAGCAGAAACCAATAATTTTGAATTGCACATTACTAACGAGACTGATTTAAAAGGGTTACCTGAAGGCGCCAAAGAAGCCGCAGCTGATTTAGCCAAATCTAAAAATAAAACAGGTTGGGTATTCACCTTAGATTTTCCAAGTTATATGCCATTTGTAACTTATGTTGAAAAAAGAGAATTAAGAAAAGAAATGGCAATTTCATTTGGTAAAAAAGCCTTTCAAAATAACGAATATAACAACGAAGAGATTACTAAAAAAATTGTAGCACTTCGTCACGAACGTGCTAATTTATTAGGATACGAAACGCATGCGCATTTTGTTTTAGAAGAACGAATGGCTCAAAACCCAACAAAAGTAATTACTTTTTTAAATGATATTTTAGAAAAAGCCAAACCCGCTGCTAAAAAAGAATTCGAACAATTAGCTGCTTTTGCAAAAGAATTAGACGGAATTGAACAATTAGAAAAATGGGATAGCGCCTATTATTCAGAAAAATTGAAACAAAAATTATTCAATTTAGACGATGAGGCTTTAAAACCGTATTTCAAATTAGAAAATGTTTTAAACGGCGCATTCACAATTGCAGAAAAACTTTTTGGAATTACATTTAATGAAGTTTTTTACATAGATAAATACCATTCTGATGTACAAACTTTCGAAGTTTTAGATGAAAATAAAAATTTAGTTGCGATATTTTACACCGATTTCTTTCCAAGAAAAGGCAAAAGAAATGGCGCTTGGATGACCTCTTTCAAACCACAATATATAAAAGACGGAAATAATGAAAGACCTCACGTTTCTAATGTCTGTAATTTCACGCCACCGACTGCTACAAAACCTTCTTTATTAACGTTTAATGAAGTCACGACTTTATTTCACGAATTCGGCCACGGATTGCATGGTATGTTAGCCAATACCACCTACCCAAGCCTTTCGGGAACTTCGGTATTTTGGGATTTTGTAGAATTACCATCACAAGTAATGGAAAACTGGTGTTACGAACCAGAAGCCTTGGCTTTGTTTGCGAAACATTATGAAACCGGCGAAATTATTCCACAGATATATGTGGAAAAAATCAAAGAATCAGCGAGTTTCTTAGAAGGAATGGCAACCTTACGTCAATTGAGTTTTGGCTTATTAGACATGGAATATCATTGGAAAAACCAACCGATTGAAAATGTAAAAGCGTTTGAAAAACAAGCTATGGGCGACACGTCATTATTTCCAGATGTTGCAGAAAATTGTATGAGTGTTTCTTTTTCGCATATTTTTCAAGGTGGCTATTCTTCTGGATATTACAGCTACAAATGGGCAGAAGTTTTAGATGCCGATGCGTTTGCTTATTTTCAAGAAAAAGGCATTTTCAATAAAGAAGTAGCGACGAAGTTTAAAGAAAATGTTTTATCAAAAGGCGGCACCGAGCATCCAATGACGCTATACAAAAACTTTAGAAGTCAAGAACCAAATGCAGATGCTTTGTTGAAAAGAGCAGGATTGATTTAATTAAAAATCAAAACTAACAACCACCACAAAATAGGAATACTTTCTACCCAAAAACTGGTGTAATATTTCGTGTTTTTTGTCGAAGAAAATTCAATAAAAAGTCCGATTATAATTGCTATTACTATATCGAAACGTTCAAAACGCAAAATTAAACTCAGAATACAAAATACAGCTAAAAAAACATAGCCTAAATACTTTGCTTTTTTTACTCCAAATTTTTGAGGAATCGTTTGTAAAGTAATTGCATCATGCTGCGAATCATAAATTTCAAATGGAATTAACAACGCGCATATCAGAAAAAATAATTTGACTTGTAAAATCGTATCGTAAAAAAACACCATTTTCGTTTCTAACGTTGGAATATAACTCACCACATACGTTACGCAAAAACTCACAATAGCTATTTTTAAAAACCAATATTTTCGTAAAAACGGATACAATAAAACCAAAAAAAAGATTTGTAAAAATGCGATTTGAAAACTAAATTTTAATTGAAAGAAGCAAATTACAAATGTTAAAAATGCAACTGTTGTAATTCCTAAAACAGAATTATTTTTGTGTACTGAAAACTTAGTGGATTTCCAAAATTCGTAATATTTTAAAACCGAATAACCAAAAACACTTCCAGAAAAAATTGATACTTCTAAAAACACGTTAGAAGAAATGTTTAACGAAAGTTCTACTACTTTTACAAAGGAGAAAATGGCAAAAGCAACATGTAAACTGCTTTTGATGTATAAATCGAAAATTTGTTTTAAAACGAACATTCAACAAAAATAATCAAAGTGTTAATAACAAGCTATTTTAGTTGATAAAAATCACAAAAATTCAACTAAAAAGCAATTAATTTTAGCAGATTAATAATTACTTTTGTACTCAAATTTAAACACAACCTATTTTTATATATAAATGAAAACAGATGCTTTTGCTTTAAGACACATTGGAACAGGTGAAAACGACCTAAACCATATGTTAAAAACTATTGGAGTAGATTCAGTAGATCAATTAATTTACGAAACTATTCCTACAGATATTCGTTTAAAAAACGAACTAAATCTGGAAAAACCTATGACCGAGTATGAGTATTTAAATCATATTCAAGAATTGGGCAAAAAGAATAAAGTTTTCAAATCGTATATTGGATTAGGTTATCATCCAGCAATAGTTCCTGCAGTAATTCAAAGAAACGTTTTTGAAAATCCAGGTTGGTACACTGCGTATACACCTTATCAAGCGGAAATTGCACAAGGTCGTTTAGAAGCCATTTTAAATTACCAAACTACAGTTATTGAACTTACTGGAATGGAAATTGCAAATGCTTCTTTATTAGATGAAGGAACAGCTGCAGCTGAAGCAATGACTTTATTGTTTGATGTTAGAACAAGAGATCAAAAGAAAAATAATGTTTCTAAATTCTTTGTTTCAGAAGAAATTTTACCACAAACATTATCTGTTTTACAAACCCGTTCTACCCCACTTAATATAGAATTAGTTGTTGGAAATCATGAAACATTTGATTTTTCAACTGACTTTTTTGGAGCTATTCTTCAATATCCAGGGAAATTCGGACAAGTTCACGACTATACTGCATTCATTGCAAAAGCAACAGAAAATGAAATTAAAGTAGCCGTAGCCGCGGATATTTTATCTTTAGCAAAATTAACACCTCCCGGAGAAATGGGCGCCTCAGTAGTTGTAGGAACTTCTCAACGTTTCGGAATTCCAATGGGTTACGGCGGGCCTCATGCTGCTTTTTTCGCAACAAAAGACGAATATAAACGCTCGATGCCAGGGAGAATTATTGGTGTTTCAATTGATGTAAACGGAAACCGTGCCTTACGTATGGCGTTAGGAACACGTGAACAACATATTAAACGTGAAAAAGCAACTTCAAATATCTGTACCGCACAAGTTTTATTAGCGGTTATGGCTGGAATGTATGCGGTTTATCACGGACCAAAAGGATTAAAATATATTGCAAATAAAGTGCATAATTCAGCTAATACAGCCGTAGAAGCTTTAAACAAAATTGGTGTATATCAAACGAATACTTCTTATTTTGATACCATAAATGTAAAAGCAGATGCTGCAAAAGTGAAAGCTATTGCAGAAAGAAATGAAGTGAATTTCTTTTACATTGATGCTGATACCATTTCAATTTCATTCAATGAAACTACTTCAATTTCTGATATTAATCAAATTGTAGCTATTTTCGCTGAAGCCAAAGAAAAAACATTTGAACCTATTACTGAATTAGTAGAAACTACTGTAATATCAGAAAATTTAATTAGAAAATCAATTTTCTTACAACACGATGTATTTAATAACAATCATTCGGAAAGTCAGTTGATGCGTTATATTAAAAAATTAGAACGTAAAGATTTATCATTAAATCACTCCATGATTTCATTAGGTTCTTGTACCATGAAATTAAATGCGGCTGCCGAAATGTTGCCATTATCAATGGCAAATTGGAACAATATTCACCCATTCGCACCATTAGATCAAGTGGAAGGTTATTTGACCATGCTTAAAAAACTGGAACAACAATTAAATGTGGTAACTGGTTTTACAGGGACAACTTTACAACCTAATTCTGGTGCACAAGGCGAATATGCAGGTTTAATGACAATTCGTGCCTACCATTTATCTCGCGGTGACAAACATAGAACGGTTTGTTTAATTCCATCATCGGCACACGGAACAAATCCTGCCTCGGCAGCTATGGCTGGAATGGATATTATTGTTACAAAAACTACTCCTGAAGGAAATATTGATGTAGAAGATTTAAGAGAAAAAGCTATTTTACATTCGGCTAATTTGGCTGCTTTAATGGTAACCTATCCTTCTACTCACGGTGTTTTTGAAAGTTCAATAATTGAAATCACAAACCTTATTCATGAAAATGGCGGTTTGGTTTATATGGATGGCGCGAATATGAACGCGCAAGTTGGATTAACCAATCCAGCTACTATTGGCGCAGATGTTTGCCACTTAAACCTACACAAAACGTTTGCTATTCCTCATGGTGGTGGCGGACCTGGTGTTGGACCTATTTGTGTTAATGATAAATTAGTGCCGTTTTTACCATCTAATCCAATTGTTAAAGTGGGTGGTGACAAAGCTATTACAGCTATTTCTGCAGCTCCTTACGGTTCGGCTTTAGTTTGCTTAATTTCGTATGGATACATATGCATGTTAGGTGCAGAAGGATTAACAAATGCTACAAAACACGCCATTTTAAACGCCAATTATATGAAAGCGCGTTTAGAAGCACATTATCCAATTTTATATTCAGGTGAAATGGGAAGAGCGGCACATGAAATGATTTTAGATTGTCGTGCATTTGAAGATAACGGCATTAAAGTTACTGATATTGCCAAACGTTTAATGGATTACGGCTTCCACGCCCCTACCGTTTCTTTCCCAGTTGCTGGTACATTAATGATTGAACCAACAGAATCGGAAGATTTAGCAGAATTAGATCGTTTTTGTGATGCTATGATTGCAATTCGTAAAGAAATAAATGCATCGACAAAAGATGATACTCAAAATATTTTAAAAAATGCACCGCATACATTAGCTATGGTTACTTCAGATGAATGGGTTTTCCCATATACAAGAGAAGTGGCAGCATTTCCATTAGAATATATTGCTGAAAATAAATTTTGGCCAACCGTTCGTCGTGTTGACGAAGCGTATGGAGACAGAAACTTAGTTTGTTCATGTGCGCCTATTGAAGCGTATATGTAATATTGAATTACGATTTTAGATTTTCGAAGTCTAAAAACAAATAACATTAAAATCTCAAATTCCGATTTTGTGAATTTGAGATTTTTTTAATGACCTATTTAAACTGAAAATAAAATTTCAATAATTTCTGAAATTAACAAAAAAAAGTAAATTTTTTAACAAATTCGTAATAATTACTTAATTTACAAATTGTTATCCCTTTTTTGAATTTCAATTTCGTATTTTAGTATAAAATTAGTTTCAAATTATAATTTGAAATAAAATAAATACCGATTTGCGTATTTTGAAACTATAATAAATTTTAAAAAATGACAATAAAAATAACAGGTTCTGGAAGTTATATTCCTACAGAAACAATAACTAATAACGATTTTTCTTCACATGTTTTTTTAAATGAAGACGGTACTTCGTTTCCATTATCAAATGACGTAATCACTGAAAAATTTTATGGTATTACAGGAATTGAAGAACGTAAATATGCGCATACCGGTTTTCAAACTTCCGACATGGCAACAATAGCCGCAAAAAGAGCTATAGAAAATGCCAATATTGATCCTGAAACTTTAGACTATATAATTTTTGCTCATAATTTTGGAGATGTAAAAAAAGGCGCCATTCAAGGCGATATGTTGCCAAGTTTGGCTTCAAAAACAAAACATAATTTAGGCATAAAAAACCCTAAATGCGTGGCATACGATGTGCTTTTTGGATGTCCTGGCTGGGTTGAAGGTATGATTCAAGCTACGGCGTTTATAAAAGCTGGAATGGCAAAAAAATGCCTTATCATAGGTGCTGAAACGCTTTCTCGAGTAGTTGATCCGCATGATAGAGATTCCATGATTTATTCTGATGGCGCAGGCGCTACAATACTTGAAGCAAGTGATGAAAACGGAGGTGTTTTATCCCATGAATCAGCATCTTTCACGTATGAAGAAGCAAATTATTTGTTTTTTGGAAATTCCTATAATAAAGAGCACGACCCAAATGTGAGATATATAAAAATGCATGGTCGAAAAATTTACGAATTTGCCTTAAGCAATGTTCCAAAAGCCATGGCTGCCTGTTTGGATGCTAGTGGAATTAAAATTGATCAAATTAAAAAAATACTAATTCATCAAGCCAATGAAAAAATGGATGAAGCCATTATTCAAAGGTTTTACAAACTTTACAATCAAACCCCGCCAGAAGGCATTATGCCAATGACCATTCACAAACTTGGAAACTCAAGTGTAGCAACGGTTCCTACATTATACGATGCTTTACTAAAAGGAGAAATTGAAAATCAAGAAATTCATAAAGGCGATATCATATTATTTGCATCTGTAGGCGCAGGAATGAATATTAATGCCATCGTATATCAATTATAATATATTTTAAATTTATTGATAAATGTTTCGTGTTTATCGTTAATTTTGCATTTATAAATTACTATCAAGCTCATATTAATGTACGAAAAAACATATCCTAGTAAACGATTCAATATTACGTTAGAATTTCTAAAAAAACATATTTCAACGAATGAAACAATTTTTGATTTAGGTGTTCCCAATCCGTTTTCGAAAATAATGGTAGAAAATAAGTATACTGTTATTAATACTAAGGGTGAAGACTTAGATACCAATCAAACTGCTTTACGCGAAGAAAATTACGACGTATTTACAGGATTTGAAATTTTCGAACATTTATTAAATCCGTACACCATTTTAGAAAATGTAAAATGCGATAAAATTCTTATTTCTATTCCCTTACGTTTATGGTTTTCATCGGCATACCGAAGTAAAACAGACAAATGGGACAGACATTATCACGAATTTGAAGATTGGCAATTAGACTGGTTATTAGAAAAAACAGGGTTCAAAATAATTGATAGTGTGCAATTCACACATCCTGTTAAAAAAATTGGTTTTCGTCCGTTATTGAGATGGTTTACGCCAAGATATTATTTGGTTTACGCGGAGAGAAATCCCAAAATATAAATCCCAAATCCCAAATTACTCTTCAATTTAAGTTGGAATTTGGAATTTTTAAAATTGGACTTTTCAATATGAAATACTACATTGTCATTCCTGCATATAACGAAGAAGCTTTTATGGCTTTAACGTTACAATCTTTGGTAGCACAAACCGTTTTGCCATCGAAAATTGTAGTGGTAAATGATAATTCTACTGATAGTACCGCTGAAATAGTAACTCAATTTTCTGAAAAATATCCGTTTATTACTTTAGTAAATAAAAAATCTGATGCCATTCATCTTCCTGGAAGTAAAGTAATTCAAGCGTTTCAAGAAGGCGAAAAACACATTGATGACCAATACGATATTATTGTGAAAGTGGATTCCGATTTGATTTTTCCAAATAATTATTTCGAAACCATTATAAAACATTTTCAATCTGATGCAACAATTGGAATGGTTGGTGGCTTTTGTTATATTGAAAAAAATGGCGATTGGGTTTTAGAAAACTTAACCGATAAAGACCATATTAGAGGGGCTTTAAAAGCATATAGAAAAGAAACATATAAGCAAATTGGTGGATTAAAACCTGCGATGGGTTGGGATACCGTGGACGAATTATTATGTAAATTTTACAATTGGAAAGTCGTTACTGATGAAAGCTTACACGTAAAGCACCTAAAACCAACAGGAGCCAGTTATACTAAAGCTGCAAGATATAAGCAAGGTGAAGCCTTTTATAGTTTAGGTTATGGATTTATTATAACCGCAGTTGCCTCTTTAAAATTAGCTTCAAGAAAAGGGAAACCTTTTTTATTTATCGATTATATTATAGGGTTTTGGAAAGCAAAATCTTCAGGAAAACCATTATTTGTTACTACAGAACAAGCCAAATGGATTAGAAAATACAGATGGAAAAAAATGAAAGAAAAGTTGTTTTAAACTATTAAAATAAAATTAAAACAGTATTTTTACTGAATACTAAAACAAATAAATCGTACCCTAATTAATGATGCTCATCAGATATTTATCGCAAATTGGTCGTTATTTCATAATGCTGAAAGAGGTGTTTAATCGTCCTGTAAAATGGTCTGTGATGAAACAACTTATCCTAAAAGAAATAGACGATTTGATTATTGATTCCTTGGGAATTGTATGTTTCATTTCGTTTTTTGTTGGTGGTGTTGTAGCAATTCAAACGGCATTAAACTTAACCAATCCACTGATACCAAAATATTTAATTGGTTTTGCTACACGTCAATCAATTGTTTTAGAATTTGCCCCTACTTTTATCTCTATCATTATGGCTGGGAAAATGGGTTCGTTTATAACCTCAAGCATTGGTTCTATGCGCGTTACAGAGCAAATAGAAGCTTTAGAAGTTATGGGTGTAAACGCGTTAAATTATTTAGTTTTTCCAAAAATGATAGCGGTTTTATTGTATCCTTTTGTAATTGGAATTGCAATGTTTTTAGGTATTTTTGGTGGCTATTTGGCAGGCGTTTATGGAGATTTTACTTCAAGTACCGATTTTATTATTGGACTTCAAAAAGAATTTATTCCTTTCCATATAGTTTATGCGTTTATTAAAACTTTAATGTTTGCCTTTTTGTTAGCTACAATTCCTTCTTTTCACGGCTTTTATATGAAAGGTGGTGCGTTAGAAGTTGGTAAGGCAAGTACGGTATCGTTTGTTTGGACCTCGGTAGTAATTATTTTAATGAACTATATTTTAACTCAATTACTTTTAAGCTAATGATTGAAGTACATAACATTCAAAAAAGTTTTGGTGATCAAATGATTTTGAAAGGCATTTCGACAAGTTTTGAAGCTGGAAAAACCAGTTTAGTCATTGGTCAAAGTGGTTCTGGGAAAACAGTTTTTATAAAATCATTATTAGGCGTTCACGAAATTGATAGCGGTTATATTTCGTTCGATAATCGTATTTATAAAGAGTTAAATAAAGATGAAAAACGAGATATTCGTACCGAAATTGGAATGGTTTTTCAAGGAAGTGCTTTATTTGATAGTATGACGGTGGAAGAAAATATAGGTTTTCCATTAAAAATGTTTACTAATAAATCGCCCTCTGAAATTAAAGAACGAGTAAATTTTGTGATTGATAGAGTGAATTTGGTCAATGCCAATCATAAAAAACCATCTGAAATTTCTGGAGGAATGCAAAAACGTGTGGCGATTGCAAGAGCGATTGTAAATAATCCGAAATATTTATTTTGTGACGAACCAAATTCTGGTTTAGATCCAAAAACGGCAATTGTAATTGATAATTTAATTCAAGAAATTACTAAAGAATATAACATTACTACTGTGATAAACACGCACGATATGAATTCTGTAATGGAAATTGGAGAAAAAATTGTGTTTCTAAAAAACGGCTTATTAGAATGGGAAGGCTCTAACAAAGAAATTTTTAAAACCGATAACGCCGCTGTTACCGACTTTGTATATTCGAGCGAATTATTTAAACGTGTACGAAAAATGTATTTAGAAGATGATATCTAATTAGATGCGTTTTCTTCTATTGAAAAACCGAATTGCTTAAAATCTTCCCAAAAAGTAGGATACGATTTTGAAACTACCTCAGCATTTTCAATAATAATTGGCACTTTTAAAGCTAAAGGAGCAAAAGCCATAGCCATTCTGTGATCTTGATAGGTAGAAATCCTAACGTTAAGATTTATATTTTCTGATTGCTCCAGAATTAATGAATCATTGGTAATTGAAATTGCAGCGCCCAATTTGGTTAATTCGTTTTTTAAAGCTTCAAGACGATCGGTTTCTTTAATTTTCAGCGTATGCAAACCCGATAGATGACAACTAATTCCTAATCCAAAACAAGTTACTGCAATTGTTTGTGCAATATCAGGTGACGATTGAAGATTGAAATTGAATGATTTTTGAAATATAGTATTGACTTTTGAAATTGTTATTGAATTATTGTCATTGAAAACCGTTTCTACTCCAAAAATTTTATATATTTCTACTAAAGCAAAATCGCCTTGTAAACTATTTTCTTTAAAACTTGATAAGGTAATTTGCGTACCAATTTCGGTAAGGGCAACAATTGAATACCAATACGATGCTGAAGACCAATCGGATTCAATGGTAAATTTTGAGTTCTGAATTGCAGATTGTGGCTTTACTTTAATTTTATTTTCAATAAATGATGATTCTATACCCATTTCATTTAATATCGCCAATGTCATTTTAATATAAGAAACCGATGTGATTTCTCCTTCCAATGTTAATTCCAATCCGTTTTCTAATTTTGGAGCGATTAACAACAAAGCAGAAATATATTGGCTACTCAAATTTGCTGGAAGTGAAACTTTGCTTTCTGTAAGTTTTTTTCCTTTGATTTTTAATGGTGGAAATCCTTCTTTTTCTATATACGAAATTTCAGCTCCAAGCTCATTTAGTGCATCAACCAAAATTTTAATTGGGCGTTCTTTCATTCTTGAAGAACCTGTAAGTTGGACTTCAAAGCCGTCTTGTGCAGCAAAGTAGGCAGTTAAAAATCGCATTGCTGTTCCGGCGTGGTGAACGTCTATTTTTGGATATTGGGTTTTGGGTATTGGGTATTGGGCGCCCAAAGCTTTTATCATAACTTCGGAATCATCGGAAGTTGATGAGTTTTCTAAAACTAAATTTGGATATAATGCTTGTAACAGCAATAATCGATTCGTTTCTGACTTTGAACCCGTCAACTTTAATTGTGAATTGTGAATTATGAATTGTGAATGTAACAATAGGTTCATTTTTTTCCTATTTTTTGTTTAGTTGTTATAATAATTGAAGCTAAAATTTTATTAATTTCAATTATGTCTGATTTCAAAGATTGAAATTGAGTTACATTTAAATAATCGGATTTATATAATAATTCTAACCAATAATCAGATTCATTAGCTTCTTTTTGAGCAATTGCTAATTTATGTATAAAATCTAGTTTGCTTTCTGCTTGTTCAGATTCTCGAACCATAGCGCCAATTGAGGTGCCGCTTCTTAAAAGTTGTTTACTTAATACATATTCTTTCTTATCTTGATTCAAAAATTGGTATAATTTAACAACTCGTAATGCAAAACTAAATGATTTAGACTTAATTATATTTTCACTCATTCTATTCTTTTGAATTATTTATAGCATTCACAATTTACAATTTACCATTCACCATTATTTAAGTTTTTCATTATTTTGATGGCGGTCGTGGTCTCTATTGGTTTTTAAGTCGAGTTTTTTATCAAAAGCGTCTTGCAAATTAATTCCGGTTTGGTTGGCTAAACATAAAACAACAAAAACTACATCTGCTAATTCTTCGCCTAAATCTTTATTTTTATCCGATTCTTTTTCAGATTGTTCTCCGTATCTTCTTGCTATAATTCGAGCTACTTCACCTACTTCTTCCGTAAGCTGAGCCATATTCGTTAATTCGTTGAAATAGCGAACCCCGTGGTTTTTTATCCAATTATCAACGTCAAGTTGTGCGTTTTGTATGTCCATTTACTTCTTTTTTTTGTGATTTTGATACATATTAAATAAAGCCAACATAAGTCCGAAACTACCTGCTGTTAGTAAGGTTTTTTCGATAGTTAAATCGTTTAGAAAATACAATAATATGCCAAAAATCGTACTATGAAGTATAAATTTAGCTAAAAATTCTATTAAAATGTTTTTCATACTATTCTCTGTTTTTTGAATCAATAATAATAGTTACGGGTCCGTCATTAACTAATGCTACTTTCATATCTGCACCAAATTGTCCTGTTTGTATACGCTTCCCTAATTCCAATTCTAAAAGTTGTACGAATTTTTCATACATCGGAATAGCAATTTCTGGTTTTGCTGCTTTAATATAACTTGGTCTGTTTCCTTTTTTAGTTAACGCGTGAAGCGTGAATTGACTTACAACAATAATTTCGCCATCACTATCTTTTACAGAAAGGTTCATAACATTCATTTCGTCTCCAAAAATACGAAGATATACAATTTTAGAAACCAACCAATTAATGTCTTCCAAATTGTCTTCTGATTCAATTCCTACTAAAATTAAAAGCCCTTGATGTATTTGAGCCACTATTTGTGAATCAATAGTAACGGAAGCTTCGGAAACTCTTTGAATAACTACTTTCAAAATAATGGTAAATTATAAATTATTTTCTGGTTTCATCGCTGGCAATTCGGTCTTCGCCGTAAATGTCATTTCGGTATTGCTCTTCGTCGCCTTCTAATATTTTTAAATAACTTTGGTACCTGCTCCAAGTAATTTTATCTTCGTCAAGAGCTTTTTTTACAGCACAATGCGGCTCTTCTTTATGTAAGCAATTGTTGAATTTACAGGCTTCTTTTAAAGCAAATAGTTCTGGAAAATAATCCGAAACTTCTTGTTTTTCCATATCCACCATTCCAAAACCTCGTATTCCTGGCGTATCAATAATTCGTATATTGTCTGACAAATCAAACATCTCAGCAAAAGTGGTGGTATGTTGCCCTTGCGCGTGAGAATTAGAAATTTCTTTGGTTTTCAATTTTAATGTAGGTTCAATGGCATTTACTAAAGTTGATTTTCCCACACCAGAATGACCTGAAAACATAGATACTTTTCCTTTCATAATATCCATTAATTCTGCAACGCCTTTGTTATCGGTTGCCGAAACACGCAAACATTTATACCCAATTTCGGTGTAAATATGTTGCAAATACAATTGCTCTTCTAAAGTAGCTTCGTCAAAGGTGTCAATTTTATTGAAAATTAAAATCGCTTCAATTCCATATGCTTTTGCAGTAACCAAAAATCTATCAATAAAACTTGTTGTAGTTATTGGGTTATTGATTGTTACAATTAGAAAACCAATATCAATATTAGAGGCAATAATATGTGTTTGTTTAGATAAATTTACCGATTTACGAACGATATAATTTTTTCTATCGTGAATATGCGTAATAATTCCGTTTACTTCATCTACGGTTTCGTCTAAATCAAAATCTACCACATCGCCTACCGCTATAGGATTGGTACTTTTAATACCTTTCATACGGAATTTACCTTTGATACGACAATTATAAAATTGGTTATCATTAGATTTTACGTAATACCAACTTCCGGTAGATTTATAAACGGTTCCTGTCATGAATTATTTTAAATTAATATAGCAAATATAAGATTTCTTATGATAACGAAATAATAAAACGTTTGAAATGAATTTTGAAATTATATTCTTATTTTTTAAATTTGCTTTTATAACCTAAATCTAAAATTATGATTAAAAAATTATTTTTAAGTTGTGCATTGTGCATTTATACAATGACAACATTCGGACAAACAGTTGAGTACAAAATTGTAACTTCAATAGAATCAGTCGTTCCAGGAGGAATTGGTAGATCTAGAATTATTGAAAACGGTACTGAAGTAGATTACACGCAATTCACTACAGTTAGAACTGCTGATGGCAAGGAAAAAACTACAAGTGATCGATCAGATGTTAAAATTGATAATTTAAAAGAATCTACTTTATTGAATTTTTATAGTCTTGTTGGAATAAATTTTCAAAATATCGCTTCTAATGATGCTATGATAACTTCTCTTTTAAATAAATATAGTGTTGAAGGATGGGAATTATTTAATGTGTCAAGTGCTGCAGAAAGTGACGGTGGTAAAGATGATAGAACAGGGATTTTTATAACACGATATATTTTTAAAAAAAATAAATAATAATTAAAAGGCTATAACGTTGTTATGGCCTTTTAACTTTTAAATACTATTTCCTGATGAGCAATACTTTCTTGATGTATCGCTTTGTAAATTTTCAATACAAATTCTTCGTTTAGTCCTTTATTTTCTCCATCTACAATCATTCTTCCTAAAATTTCATTCCAGCGTTTGTTTTGCAAAATCGCTACGTTTTTCTCCTTTTTAAGTTGTCCGATTTTCTCTGCTAACTTCATACGTTTTCCTAAAATTTCAATTAATTTTGTGTCTAATTCGTCAATATAGGCGCGTTGTAAAGCCATTTCTTTATTCCATTCTGCATTTTCATCTGTTTCTTTTCTCATTTTCAAATCGATGAAAATTTGTTTCAAAGTCGCAGGTGTTACTTGCTGTGCAGCGTCACTCCAAGCGTTATCTGGATCGAAATGAGTTTCAATAATTAATCCGTCGTAATTTAAATCTAAAGCTTGTTGTGCAACTTCCTGAATCATATCTCGTTTACCTGTAATGTGCGATGGATCACAAATTAAAGGCAAATTCGGGAATCTATTTTGTAAATCAATTGCTATTTGCCATTCTGGATTGTTTCTATATTTTGTTTTTTCATAGGTTGAAAATCCTCTATGAATCACTCCTAAATTTTTAATACCAGCTTGATATAAACGTTCCAATCCGCCAATCCATAAAGATAAATCTGGATTCACTGGGTTTTTAATCAATACAATTTTATCTGTGTTTTTTAATGCATCGGCAATTTCTTGCACTGCAAATGGATTTACAGTTGTTCTTGCACCAATCCAAAGTACATCAATATCGTATTGTAATGCTAATTTTACGTGATTTGCATTGGCAACTTCAATTGCCATCAACAATCCTGTTTCTGCTTTGGCTTTTTGTAGCCATTTAAGACCAATTTCACCTACGCCTTCAAATCCACCAGGTCGTGTTCTTGGTTTCCAAATTCCAGCACGAAAAATAGAAACATCTGAATTTTTTAATTCGTGTGCAATTTTTAATACTTGCTCTTCGGTTTCAGCACTACACGGCCCAGCTATAACTAAAGGATGATTTAATTTTAAATCTACCAACCATTGTTTGTATTCTTTTGTGATTTCCATTTTTTTTGAATAAAAAATCCCGAAAAAAATCGGGATTTATTAATTTATATACTTTAATATAACGGATTGGTTATATAATTTAGTGGCGATTTTTATTCTATTACAAATATATAAAATATTTAATAACTTAAACTTACCAAACCGTTATCTTGAACGATAATTTGACCCGTAATCCCATTCGAACCCTCTGTCAAAAGAAAACAAGCCGTTTTTGAAACATCAATAGGATTTAATATTCGTTTTAAAGGATGTTTTGCAATCATATTTTCTCTAATCTGGTCTGAACGTAAAATTCCAGCGGCTAAAGGAGTATCAATTAGCGATGGCGCAATAGCATTAACTCTTATTTTTGGTGCAAATTCGGCAGCCAAACTTTTTACTAAACCTTCAACAGCGCCTTTTGCAGCTGCAATACTTGCGTGATATGGCATCCCTGATTGAACAGCTACCGTACTAAAGAAAACCACACTGGCTTGTTCTGATTTTTTAAGCGCAGGCAAATAGTGTTGAAACGCTTTTAAAGCACCAAAAAAATTCACATTTAAATCTGAATTAAAATCTTCTAAACTTAAACGATTAAAAGGTTTCAAATTGATACTTCCTAAGCAATATACCAAACCATCAACAGTATCGATAGTGGGCAACGTGTCTGCTAAAGCGTCTAATTGATGCCAATTTCCATTAAATTCATAAGTAGGCTCAGAACGAGAAATAACGTGACAAAAATTACCTTTTTCAGATAATTCTTTTACAATTTGTTCGCCAACACCTTTACTTCCTCCAATTATAATGTAGTTTTTCATTAGTTTTAATTATTTAAATATTTTTCGAAATCATTAATTTTTACTTTTGCTTTGATGTCAAACATCAAACTGTATAAACCAAAAAAGGTTCTGTTCACATAAATAAAATGCTTTGAACCTCGGTTTCCATTCATTTTACGTAGCGTTTTATCACTTGCAAATTTTTCACTTAAAGCAGCAATCTGAGCTTGAAACTCAGGTTGTGCGAAATCAAATATTTCAGCCTGAATTGGTTGTGTAAACACGCTTAATAATTCGTGAAACATATCTGTAAAAAAGGCTAATTCTTTCGGAGAATCTGTTGTTTTTAGAATTTCTAATTCGAATAATTTTTTTGTGAAATAGTCCATATCTTTTAAAGAATCTGGTGTAGACACTTCAAAATAAGGTACATAAAAATCATTCGGAATTTCCTTCATACAACCAAAATCAATCGCAATTAAGTTATCGTTTTTATCAACTAAAAAATTACCCGGATGCGGATCAGCGTGAAATTTTTTCAACTGATGAATTTGGTACATATAGAAATTCCATAACGTTTGTCCAACTTTATCACGTTGTTCTTGAGAGGCATTGCTCGAACAAAATTCAGATAAATGAATTCCATTCATCCAATCCATTGTGATAATTTTGTCAGAAGAATATTCTGGGTAATAGTTGGGAAATAATAAGTTATCAATTTTCTTACAATCAATAATTACTGCCATCGATTGAGATATTTCCAATTTATAATCCGTTTCTTCGGTAAGTTTGTCTTCAACTTCTTGAAAATATTCATCAGAAGTTCCTTGCAAATTAAACATTCTTACCGCAATTGGTTTCACTAAAGCAATATCAGATCCGATACTTTCACGTATTCCAGGATACTGAATTTTTACAGCTAATTCTTTTCCGTTTTTAGTTGCTTTGTGAACTTGTCCTATACTTGCCGCGTTAATGGAATCTGGAGAAAATGAATCAAATAGTTCTTCTGGATATTGTTTAAAATAGGTTTTAAATGTTTTTCGAACCAACGGTGCAGATAATGGCGGCACAGAAAATTGCGACAACGAAAACTTATCTACATAAGATTGTGGTAACAGGTTTTTTTCCATACTGAGCATTTGTGCAACTTTTAGCGCACTTCCCTTTAATTCCTTTAACCCATCGTATATATCTGTGGCATTGCTTTCGTGTAATTTATCTTTAGTTAAAGACGGATTCACTACTTTTTCACCATAATATTTAAGGTAATTTCCCCCAACTTTCACTCCAGTGGTAACTAATTTTGTTACACGCTCCATCTTTCCTGTTGGAATACTATCTATTTTTTTCATTATTTTTTGTTGTGTTTATGATTTTGAAAACATTCCGTTCATTTGTTCTTTCCACAAAAATTTTCCAAAATCAATAATGCTTTGTGTAGGAATATTATATGCCAAATCGAAACTCGCTTTTACTGATTTTTCAATAAATACATCGGTTTTTTCAAAATTGGATGATTCATCGTTCATCCAAAAATTGAAGATGGATAAAAATTGTAACCAAGATGCTTCTTGTAATACTTTATCTTGAATTTTTACTACAGTTTCTTGTTCAATTTTAATTGGTTTTTCTAAAATAGTTAAGGCATAATCCAAATATACTTCACGAAGTTTAGATAACTTTCCTAAGTTTTTCATTGGGTATTTATCTTCTTTCAATAAATGAATGATAAAACTTCTATTTGCAGTAGCCATTTCGAAAAATGTAAAATAAAAAGCAGATAATTTATTAGCACTATCATAGGATTGATATCCTTCATTTTTTTCAAGTAACTCTAATGTATAAGCAAACATCGAAACAAAATAGTTTTTTTCTAACAATTCAAATGAAGCAAAATAGTGATAAAAATCACTTTCATCCATATTGTTTAACTTGGCAAATTCATAAACCGAATTTGGTTTTTTTGCGTTTGTTAAACAAAAATCTGTGTATGCGGAAACAATTACATCTTCGGTAATTACTTTCTTTTTTTTAGGTGCTGCCATAGTATAAATATTTTGTTGAACAAAATTACAAAAAAATTAAACAACAAAAACCATATTAACTTAAATTTATCTATTAAAGTATTGCTTTTATTTATTATTTTTGTGGAAAACAAGAATATGTCAATAGAAGTAAAAAACATAACCAAAACGTACGGAACTCAAAAAGCGTTAGATAACGTTAGTTTTTCTGTGAAAAAAGGCGAAATAGTAGGTTTTTTAGGTCCAAACGGTGCTGGAAAATCGACATTAATGAAAATATTGACTACTTATTTAACAGCAGATGAAGGTGAAGCCGTTGTAAATGGTTTTGATGTGACTTCTGCTCAAAAAAGCGTGCAACAATCTGTTGGCTATTTACCAGAACACAATCCGTTATATTTGGATTTATATGTGCGTGAATATTTAGAATTTAGTGCTGAAGTTCATAAAACCGCTAAATCTCGTATTCAAGAAGTGATTGAATTGACGGGCTTAACTCCAGAATGTCACAAAAAAATTGGCGAACTTTCTAAAGGATTTCGTCAGCGTGTAGGATTGGCTACGGCATTACTTCACAATCCAGATGTATTGATTTTAGACGAGCCTACAACAGGATTGGATCCGAATCAATTGGTTGAAATTAGAGAATTAATTAAAAATATTGGTAAAGATAAAACCGTGTTTTTATCTACACATATTATGCAGGAAGTTCAAGCTATCTGCGATAGAATTATCATTATCCATAAAGGAAAAATTGTAGAAGATGCGCAACTTGCTGATTTAGGTAAGAATTTAGAGAAAGTGTTTAGAGAAAAAACAAAATCTTAATTCATTATCAAATGTCCAGAAAACAATTGATCTACATTAATTATTGGTGGATTATTTTTCAGAATCACATTCCCAGTATTTAAAATTTTTCCTGAAATGGATTGAATGGGTTTTAAAATCATATCATTAGAACCGCGTTGAAAGATTTTTATGTTTTGGCAAATGAAATTTTCTCCATAAAATTTACCCGTACCAAAATAGAAATTACATAATAATTCCGCAGTATTTCCTGAAATTGTAAAATTAGACACGTGATTCGATTCAATTACGGTTTGTCCGTTATTGACATCGAAATAGAAATCGCCAGTACCAGCTTCTTCTTCATTTAAAGCAAATAATCTCAGAATTGGAAAAGTCAACGTCCCATCTGAAAAAATATCTTGTTCGGTTTTGCTATGAATTTCGGAAATATTTGGTGCCGTTACATAAACAGTTGCAGCTTTAAAATCACGCGTCCAGTTACAGGTTGAATTGTCTTTTACTAATAAAAAATCGCCTTGTTTATTTACTTCTATATTACCGATTATATTAGTACCCGATTGAATGATGACTTTAAAATCTGGTCCTTCTTTTACCACCAAAGAAATTCCTGAATGCACACGAATTTTATCGAAATCAGAAATAGCATATTCTTTTGTAACAGCATCACCAGCATTTTTAATACAATCTTCAGAAATTCCACAACCTGAAAGGAATAACACAAAAGCAAAAAGTATATATTTTTTTATCATAATCGTATTCCTAAAGTTAATTCTGCCGCTTCCGCTTTTGCTTTATGCGTTTTTAAACCAATTCCTGTAAATATATTTTTATTGATATAATATTTTAACGTCAATCGCTGATAAATATCAATATCATATTTAAAAGGTTTGTACACATAATATCCAAATTGCGTTTCAATGGATAGTTTATTAATAAATAATTCGTGACCCACAAAAACACCAATTCTTTTATAATCCGTAGTAGGATCAACGGGTTCTTTATTTGGAAAGGCAACAGATGAAAACTGAATATAATCTTTTAAATATCTTGAAAAAAACATATCTGTTCCTAATTGAATGGCACTTTTTCTGTTAAAACGTTTGTCCGCATATAAACCAATGTGATAAAACTGACGCTGACCAATTCCAACTACAGGTGCTTCTGAAATTCCTGTTCGAAAGGCTAAATTATATTTAATTTTTTCTGCATACGATTTTGTGTTTGGCAAGCTGTCTTTTATAATCGTTTTGTCTTTATCAAAATTATAATTCAATCCAAAATTAAATGAATAACTGTTTATACCGCTATTTGGCGCTTTAAATCGTGCATTCGAAAAATGGGTAAGCATAAATCCTGTTTGGAAACCAATTGGTCCAATAAGGTTTTGCTTTTGATATTGTAATAAAATGTAATTATTGTCTAAAAATTTCGAGCCAAAAGCGTTGTTTTTATTGTTGGTTTCTTTATCGTACGGATTTGTTGTAAATCCAATTCCTTGTGAAACTCGGAAAAGTAAATGTCTTTTTAAAAAGTAAAAATTATAATGTAACCCTATCGCATAATTTTTACCTAAATAGTTATTTTTAAATTCGATAGCTTGGAAAGAAATTCCATAATCTGGATAACCATAAACTTGCTGCCATTCTTTTTTACCTGATGATTTTTTATTTATACTTACCAAAAATCCGTCTGGATGTCCGGTTGCCAAATGACTAACCTCTGGTGTATGTTTGAAAACATTTCCACGAAATCCTTGAACATCTATATAATAGGCGTCCGATTGATTTTGTGAAAACGAAATTCCAAAAATGAATAAAAGTAAAAAATGCTTCATAAAAATAATTCAGACAAATATAGTTTATGAAGTTTAATTACAAAGAAAATTGAAATTAAAATATTTGACTGGCAATGGCTTTGATATTTTCCGCTTTACCCATAGAGTAATAATGAAGCACTGGTATTCCTGACGCCACAAGTTCTTTACTTTGTTGTGTACACCATTCAATACCAATTTGTTTTACCGCGTCATTATCTTTAGCTTTCACAACAGACATAATTAAATCATCTGGTAATTCGATGCTAAATCTATGTGGTATTAAATTTAATTGTTTTTTGGTAGAAATTGGCTTCAAACCTGGTATGATTGGAACAGTAATTCCAGCCGCTCTGCACTTCGCAACAAATTCGAAAAATTTCTGGTTATCAAAAAACATCTGAGTGATGATGTATTCGGCGCCGTTTTTAATCTTTTGTTTTAAGAAATGAATATCGCTATCCAAACTTGGTGCTTCCATATGTTTTTCAGGATACCCTGCAACACCAATACAAAAATCGGTTTTAGATGAATTTTGCAAATCGGCATCTAAATAAATTCCATTATTCAAATCATTAATTTGCGAAACCAATTCAGAAGCAAAAACGTGACCATCTTTTTCTGGCTTAAAATAAATTTCACTTTTAACCGCATCACCACGAAGCGCTACCACGTTATCAATTCCTAAGAAATCTAAATCAATTAATAAATTTTCGGTATCTTCTTTGGTAAAACCGCCACATAAAATATGCGGAATGGCATCTACATTATATTTATTTTGAATTCCTGCGCAAATTCCTACCGTACCTGGACGTTTTTTTACAATTTTCTTTTGTAATAACCCGTTTGGTAATTCTTTAAATTCATATTCCTCTCGATGATACGTAACATCAATAAATGGCGGATTAAATTCCATTAAAGGATCAATACTATCAAAAATAGATTGAATATTTTGACCTTTTAAAGGCGGTAAAATTTCAAAAGAAAACAAAGGTTTTCCGTTGGCGTTTTGGATATGTTCAGTTACTTTCATAGCCCCCTAACCCCCAAAGGGGGAAATATAGTTGCATTCAAATTTTGCGACACAACTTGATTAATATTTATTTTATGTTTCATTTTTTTTATAATTTCATTAAATTTATATATGACGATTGGCGTTCCTCCCTTTTGGGGAGGTTAGGAGGGGCTTATATTAGGTGCTAACCATTTAGTTGCTGTTTCTATTGATATATTTCTTCTATTTGCGTAATCTGCTACTTGGTCTGATTTTATTTTTCCTAACCCAAAATACTTGCTTTCTGGATGAGCAAAATAATATCCTGAAACTGAAGAAGCTGGCCACATTGCCATACTTTCAGTTAATTTCACACCAATATTTTCCTCCACTTTTAAAATATCCCAAATAGTTGGCTTTTCTAAATGATCTGGACAAGCTGGATAACCTGGTGCTGGACGAATTCCTTTATAATTTTCTTTAATTAATTCTTGATTTGAAAGTTGTTCCTCTGACGCATATCCCCAAATTTCTTTTCGAACTTTTAAATGTAAATATTCTGCGAAAGCTTCTGCTAATCTATCGCCTAAAGCTTTGGTTAAAATGGAATTATAATCATCTAGTTGGCTTTCAAATTCGGCTGCTTTTTCTTCTACGCCAAAACCAGTTGTAACACAAAAACAACCCATATAATCCTGAACGCCACTTTCTTTTGGCGCAATAAAATCGGCCAAAGCAATATTTGGCGCTCCAACTGTTTTTTGCGATTGTTGTCTTAATGATAAAAAGGTTTTGGGTTTTGGGTTTTGGGCTAAAGGTTCTGAATATACTTCAATGTCATCATCATTTATGGTGTTGGCAGGAAAAATTCCTAAAATTCCTTTAGCTGTAAACCATTTTTCAGAGACAATTTTTGATAACATATTTTGTGCATCTTTAAACAAATCTGATGCTTGTTCGCCCACTACCTCATCAGTTAATATTGCAGGATATTTTCCATATAATTCCCAAGATTGAAAAAAAGGTGTCCAATCGATAAAATCGACTAATTCTGATAATGCTACCTCAACTGTTTTCGTACCAATAAAATTAGGTTTTATAGCTTCGTAATTGTTCCAATCTATCTTTAATTTATTCTTACGGGCTTCTTCAATCGTTAAGAAATTTTTCTCTCTTGCTCTATTTAAATAGCCTTCACGTAATGCATCGTACTCCTTGCGTAACGCAATTGAATACGACATTTTTGTTTCCGTATTTAATAAATTCGAAGCCACAGTTACCGCTCTTGATGCATCATTAACGTGAACTACAGTAGCAGCATATTCTGGAGCAATTTTAACAGCTGTATGTGCGCGTGAAGTGGTTGCGCCACCAATCATTATTGGAATTTTAATATTTAATTTATCCATTTCTTTGGCCAAATACACCATTTCGTCTAAAGAAGGCGTAATTAGTCCGCTTAAACCGATGATATCTACATTTTCTTTAATGGCGGCATCAATAATTTTTTCTGGCGGAACCATAACGCCTAAATCGATAATTTCAAAATTATTACACGCCAAAACTACTGAAACAATGTTTTTCCCGATATCGTGAACATCACCTTTAACAGTTGCCATCAATACTTTTCCAGCTGATGAAGAAGCAGTTGCATCTTTTTCGGATTCAATAAATGGTAATAAATACGCCACAGCTTTTTTCATAACACGTGCTGATTTTACCACTTGAGGTAAAAACATTTTTCCACTTCCGAATAAATCGCCAACCACGTTCATACCATTCATTAAACTGATTTCAATCACTTCAATGGCTTTATTGGCGGTTAATCTGGCTTCTTCTACATCAATTTCAATAAATTCATCAATTCCTTTTACTAACGAATACGTTAATCGTTCTTGAACTGAACCATTTCGCCATTCGGCTATTGCTTTTTCATTTACCTTGAAATCGCCTTTAAAACTTTCGGATAAATCTAATAAACGTTCGGTAGCATCTTCTCTTCTGTTTAACAAAACATCTTCTACGTGTTCTAATAAAACCTTATCAATCTCATCATAAATTTCTAACATTTCTGGGTTGACAATTCCCATAGTCATCCCATTTTGAATGGCGTGATATAGAAAAGCAGAGTGCATCGCTTCACGTACCTTATCATTTCCTCGAAAGGAGAATGAAACGTTACTAACCCCACCAGAAACATTCGCAAAAGGTAAATTTTCACGAATCCACTTTGTTGCTTGGAAAAAATCTAATGCGTTTAATTTATGTTCGTCCATTCCAGTTGCTACTGGAAAAATATTCGGATCAAAAATGATATCTTCGGCAGGAAAACCGACTTGGTTGACTAATATATCATAACTTCTTTTACAAATTTCAATTCTTCTTTGGTAATTATCTGCTTGTCCAACTTCATCAAAAGCCATAACAATTACTGCTGCACCATATCGCTTAATTAACTTGGCGTGATGTATAAAAACCGCTTCGCCTTCTTTAAGTGAAATTGAATTTACGACCGCTTTTCCTTGTACGACTTTTAAACCCGCTTCGATAATTTCCCATTTCGAACTATCAATCATTACAGGAACACGAGCAATATCAGGTTCGGCAGCAATTAAATTTAGGAATTTTGTCATAGCATAAACGCCATCTAACATTCCTTCATCCATATTTACATCGATAATTTGAGCGCCACCTTCCACTTGTTCTCGAGCAATCGAAAGTGCTTCATCATACTTTTCTTCTTTAATTAATCGAAGAAATTTACGAGAACCTGTTACATTGGTTCGTTCACCAACATTTACGAAAATAGAATCTTCGTTAATAAAGAGTGGTTCTAAACCTGAAAGTTGTAAATTTATTTTAGTTTTTTTTGACATTTTATTTTATAATCTGGCAGGCTAATCTTAAAGAATACTGCTTATTTTTTTATAATTTTCTTTTACTTCTTTCCAAAAGATTTTACTTTTAGAAACGTATTTTTTTATTTTGATTATGCTGTTTTTCATTTTAGCTTTTTTAAAATTCATTTAGAATAGTAAAATGCTAAATGACTGTTTTATTCTGATTTTCTTGGCTTAAATTCTGCGGCAACTTCTGCAATTAATTTAATGTGTTCTGGAGTTGTACCGCAGCAACCTCCTATTATATTTATTAAATTGTCTTGTAAATATTCCCGAATTAAAGCCTGCATTTCCATTGGTGTTTGGTCGTATTCTCCAAAAGCATTTGGTAAACCTGCATTTGGATGTGCCGAAATATTTATTTGTGTATGTTGTGCCAAGCGTTTTAAATAAGGTTTTAACTGATCTGCTCCCAAAGCGCAATTAAATCCTACACTTAACAAAGGAATATGCTGAATAGAAATTAAAAAAGCTTCGACGGTTTGTCCAGATAAAGTTCTTCCAGAAGCATCTGTAATGGTTCCTGAAACCATAATTGGAATATCAATATTACGTTCTTCTTTTACTTCTTCAATAGCGAAAAGTGCCGCTTTTGCATTTAATGTATCAAAAATAGTTTCAACCAAAAGTACATCCGATCCACCATCAATTAAAGCTTCAACTTGTTGTTTGTATGCAATTCGTAAGTCGTCAAAAGTTACGGCACGAAAACCAGGATCATTTACATCTGGAGACATAGAAGCAGTTCTGTTAGTTGGTCCGATGGAGCCTGCCACAAAACGAGGCTTATCTGTAAATTCGTCAGCCACTTCTCTTGCAATTTTAGCGGATTGGTAATTTAATTCGTACACCAAATCTTCCATATAATAATCGGCCATACCAATTGTAGTACCAGAAAACGTATTGGTTTCAACAATATCAGCACCTGCCTCAAAATACAAACGATGCACCGCCTTTACCGCTTCTGGTTGTGTAATAGAAAGTAAATCGTTATTTCCTTTTAATGGATGTGGAAAATCTTTAAATCGTTCCCCTCGAAAATCTTCTTCTTCAAATTTATTGCGTTGCAACATCGTACCCATAGCGCCGTCAAGAACTAAAATTCTTTCTTTAATGGCTTGTTGTATGTTGCTTTTAATTTGTTGTACTTCTGGTGAATTTGACATTTTCAACGGAATTATATTTTAAAATGATTATACTGCTTTCAAAAAAAATGAAAACACGAAATAAACTTAAAATTGATATCAGCGAAAAATGTGAAATTTTCAAGTTATCTGCTTCCTATATTAGTAGGAATAGAATGTAGCACCTTCTACAAGAGTAGGGTTGCTAAGGTTTCAATGGGTCTAATCCCTCCACCTTTCGTGATAACAATCAGTATGTTTATGAACGGGGCAAAGGTACTAAAAAAAATGAAAAAAGAAATATTTTCTAAAATTTAATTTTTATAGATATAAATTCAGGTAATTTTTCATTTAAAATTAATATTAATAGATTTTTTTTCTCAAAATAAATGATTTTGTGGAAAATTTAATTTAAATCACTTTTTATGATTTGTATTTCAAATTGATTTTATAACTTTGCATCAGAATTAAAGAGGAAAAATTTGAACTGATTGCAACCTCGTTAAAAAATGCTAAAGCAGAAACTTCCCTACTTTAGTATTTCCTTGCAATCTTTTCGTTAATTATTATATATTAATTTATAATTATGGCTTATTTATTTACGTCGGAATCTGTGAGCGAAGGGCATCCAGATAAAATTGCAGATCAAATTAGTGATGCATTAATTGACAACTTTTTAGCATTTGACCCATCGTCAAAAGTAGCTTGTGAAACTTTAGTAACAACTGGACAAGTTATTTTGGCTGGTGAAGTAAAATCTAATACCTATTTAGATGTACAAACTATTGCACGTGATGTAATCAAAAAAATTGGTTACACAAAAAGCGAATATATGTTTGAAGCAAACTCTTGTGGGGTTTTATCAGCAATTCACGATCAATCTGATGATATTAACAGAGGAGTTGATAGAGCTGCAGCTACAGATTTTGAATCGAAAGCCAACGCACAAGGTGCAGGTGACCAAGGAATTATGTTTGGTTATGCCACTAATGAAACTGAAGATTTAATGCCTTTAGCATTAGATTTAGCACACAAATTATTACAAGAATTAGCAGAATTAAGAAGAGAAAATTCAGCCATTACGTATTTACGTCCAGATGCAAAATCTCAAGTAACATTAGAATACAATGATGACAATATTCCAGTTAGAATTGATTCTATTGTAGTTTCTACACAACACGATGATTTTGATGAAGAAACTTCTATGCTTGCAAAAATTAAGAAAGATATTATTGACATCTTAATTCCAAGAATTTTAGCTAAATACCCTCAATATGCTCATTTATTTAATGATAAAATTGAATACCACATTAACCCAACTGGAAAATTCGTAATCGGAGGACCACACGGAGATACTGGATTAACAGGTAGAAAAATTATCGTGGATACTTATGGCGGAAAAGGCGCACACGGTGGTGGTGCTTTCTCAGGTAAAGACCCAAGTAAAGTTGACAGAAGTGCTGCTTATGCTGCACGTCATATTGCGAAAAACTTGGTTGCTGCAGGTGTGGCAAGCGAGGTTTTAGTTCAAGTTTCTTATGCGATTGGTGTTGCAAAACCTTGTAACATTTATGTAAATACATACGGAACAGCTAAAAATGGTTTATTAGATTCTCAAATTTCAGATAAAGTAGCACAATTGTTTGATTTAAGACCTTATGCTATTGAGCAAAATTTAAAATTAAGAACGCCAATTTATAGTGAAACTGCGGCTTACGGACATATGGGACGTAAAAATGAAGTAGTAACAAAAACGTTTAAATCACCAGATGGTGTTGTAAAAACAGTGGAAGTTGAATTATTTACTTGGGAAAAATTAGACCGTGTAGCAGATATTAAAACTGCCTTTGGAATTTAATATTTTCTAAAGTAAGAATAAAAAAACCCGATTTTCAAATGAAAATCGGGTTTTTTGTTTTTATCTAATATCTTGATTTAAGATTAAATCGATATATAAATTAATTTTATCTTTTAATTCTTTTCTGTGTGAAATAAAATCTAAGAAACCGTGTTCTAATAAAAATTCTGAGGTTTGAAAACCTTCTGGCAAATCTTTACCTGTTGTGTCTCTAACTACTCGTGGTCCCGCAAAGGCAATTAAAGCGCCTGGTTCTGCAATATTAATATCTCCAAGCATAGCATAAGAAGCAGTAGTTCCTCCTGTTGTAGGATCAGTACATAAAGAAATATAAGGTAATTGAGCTTCTGCAAGTTGAGCTAATTTAGAAGACGTTTTTGCTAATTGCATTAAAGATTGTGCTGCTTCCATCATACGAGCACCACCTGATTTTGAAATCATCACAAATGGCAATTTATTTTTGATAGCATAATTCACACCTCTTGAGATTTTTTCACCAACTACAGCGCCCATCGAACCACCAATAAAAGCAAAATCCATACAACAAATAACTATGTCATTTCCTTTAGATTTTCCTACTCCAGTTCTTACCGCGTCTTTTAGTTTGGTTTTTTCGGTAACTTCTTTTAAACGATCACTATACTTTTTAGTATCCACAAATTTTAATGAATCTACTGAAGTTAAATTAGCATCTAATTCTTTGAATTCATTATCATCAAATAAAATTCTAAAATATTCAGCACTACCAATTCGTACGTGATAATCGTCTTCTGGGCTTACCCATAAGTTTCTTTCTAATTCTTCTGAATCTACAATTTTTCCTGTTGGCGATTTGTACCACAATCCTTTAGGTACATCTTTTTTATCCTCAGTTGCGGTTGTAATTCCTTTTTCTTTTCTTTTAAACCAAGCCATAGTTTTAATGGATAATGGACAATTGAAAATTAACAATCAAATAATTATCAATTTTCAATTATCAATTGTTAATTATAAAGTATTTACGTTATTTAAATCGGCGAAAGCCTGTTCTAATCTTGTATTGAAAGTAACTTCTCCTTCACGAATCCATTTTCTTGGGTCGTAATGTTTTTTATTTGGACTGTCGCTTCCTTCAGGGCTACCAATTTGTGTTTTTAAATAATCGATTTTAGAGGTCATATAATCTCTAATTCCTTCTGTAAAAGCAAATTGTAAATCGGTATCGATGTTCATTTTGATTACACCATACGAAATGGCTTCTCTAATTTCTTCAATCGTAGAACCTGAACCTCCGTGGAAAACAAAATCTACGGGATTAGCACCTGTGTTGAATTTATTTTGAACGTATTCTTGCGAATTTTTTAATATTTTAGGTGTTAATTTTACATTTCCTGGTTTGTACACGCCGTGAACATTTCCGAAAGAAGCAGCAATTGTAAAACGTGGGCTAATTTTCATTAACTCTTCGTATGCATAAGAAACTTCTTCTGGTTGTGTGTACAATTTAGAACTATCCACATCTGAATTATCTACACCGTCTTCTTCTCCACCAGTAATTCCCAATTCAATTTCTAATGTCATATCCATTTTACTCATTCTTGCTAAATATTGCTTACAAAGTTCAATGTTTTCTTCAATTGGTTCTTCAGATAAATCAATCATATGAGAAGAATATAATGGTTTTCCTGTTTCTGCAAAATGTTTTTCAGACGCATCTAATAAACCATCAATCCAAGGTAATAATTTTTTTGCACAATGATCTGTATGTAAAATTACGGTTGCGCCATAAGCTTCAGCTAAAGTATGTACGTGTTTTGCACCGGCAATAGATCCTAAAATAGCTGCTTTTTCACCAACATTTGACATTCCTTTTCCAGCGTTAAACTGACCGCCTCCGTTTGAAAACTGAATAATTACAGGTGCATTTAATTTTGCTGCAGTTTCTAAAACTCCATTTATTGTACTACTTCCTGTAACGTTTACAGCTGGTAAAGCAAATCCTTTTTCTTTCGCGTAATTAAAAATTTCTTGAACTTGATTTCCAGTGGCTACTCCAGGTTTGATATTATGACTCATACGTTTTTATTTATTGATAATTTATTTATGTTGTTTTTTTTGAATTTACAAAAGTAAGAATTTTATTAATTTTAAAAAGGATAATTGATACCTATATTAAAAACAGTTTTAGAAAAGTTCATATCTTTCAGCCATCTTTGCGAATATTCTTTAGCAGGATTGTAAGCTTTGAAACCTAAATCGCCACGAATTACAAAGAAACCAAAATCATATCTAAGTCCAAAACCAGTACCTAAAGCAACCTCTTGAAAAGATTTTGTTCCTTTAAAAATTAATTTTTCATCTTCTACGTTATCTGAAACATTCCAAATATTTCCTGCATCCGTAAATAAAGCTCCATTTAAACTATTAAAAATATTAAATCGGTATTCTAAATTTAAAGATAGTTTTAAATTGGCTTCATTAAAATCATTAACACTTAAACTTGAACCAGGCCCTAAAGAATACGCTTGCCATCCTCTATTATCATTACTTCCACCTGCAAAATAACTTCTAGAAAAAGGCACCGAATTTGAATTTCCATATGGAACAGCTATGCCTCCAAAAAATCTAAATGCTAAGGAACTTTTCTTATATAAATGCAAATGTTTGATGTATTCGAACTCCGTTTTAAGATATTGCGCATATTCTACACCAAAAACAGTTTGATTGTCGTTACTATTTAAGGCTTCTTTTTTTTGCTTAGAAATGATACTTAAAAGATTTCCCGAACTTTCAATTTTCGCTTTAATATTATAAAACTGTACGTCATTAACACTTCTTTTGGTACTTAAATTATAAGAAAAACTTGATGATAAAATCAAATTGTTTTCAATCAATCTTTTTCTTCTTTCTCCAATGGTGTTAATGATTTTATAATCTGGATTATCACGCGGAAGCGTTAAAGGATATGCATTATTCGTTACCGCATTAATAAAGTCTACCGCTCCAGAAAAAGTCAAATTTCCAGCGTCGTCTTCAAATGCAGCATTTGTATTATATGTTTGTGCTAAATTATTTAACGTATTGTATGAATAATTATACACGTTAAAATAATTATCAATATTTAAATTTTTAACAAATTGTAAGTTAAATAAATCCAATTTAAACTTTTTAGTTTCATCTTTATTTAAACCCCAATCGTAATAAAAACTACCATAATAATTTTCTTTATCCAAACCAATATTCGTTTGTTTAGATAAACCTAAGGTGATAGAAGTACTAGGTAACGATTCTTTACTAATAATACTTTTTGTGTTAATTGGGAAGAAAATTCTTGGAAAACTTAATTTTACATCAGCACCATATTCAAGTATGTTAAAAAAAGCATCCGTACTATTTTTTATGCTGGCATCTTTAGAGGAACCCAAATTACCTCGCAACGAAAAATCTAAAATTTCGGCGCCTTTAAATAAATTTCTAAACGTAATTCCTGTAAATCCAGAAATACCAAACAACTGAATGTTTGATTGTGTAAAATCGCCTTTAATGTTGAAATTATATTTTTTTAATGGAGTTAATATTATATTTGCAATTAATCCGTTTCCAGTAGCGTCTTCTACATATTGAATTCGAAGATACGCAAAAACTCTTAAATTAGATAATGCTCTTGTAGTTAGCGTTTTATCTTGTTCGCTAAATAGTTTTCCTTCTTCAATAAAAATGGCATTTACTAATGCTTTAGGTTTATATTTTAGTTTCCCAGAACTGTAAAAATTAAATTTTTTGTACGAAATACTATCAATTCCGATGGCTTTCTCTTTTACTTGTTTATCCGTAAAAACATTGACTTTACTAATTTTATATAACTTAAATGGTTCGGTGAAAGTAGAATCGCCTCTTTTTACTACCCTATTTCCAATATTAAACGTAATGTTCAATTTATTAGCTTTACCAATTGTATCCACATCAGGACGTTTAATATAATTTTCTTGAAAATGATACAATCCTCTGTTTCGAAATTCTGTTGCTATTCGTTTTTTCTCGTTGCTGATATTTTCGGCAGTATACGTTTCGCCTGTTTTTATTAACGAATTTCCAGAAATATTTTGATATAATGAATCGACAATAGGCGTTTCAATATTTCTAAAAATACTATCAATTACATAGGGTTTACCTGTGTTTATTTGATACGTAACTTTTACTTTTTTATTTTTTAACGAATCGATTTTAGATGCTACTTTCACATCAAAAAATCCTCTATTAAATTGATACGATTGCAATCTAATTTCCGATTTTCTAACTCTTGCCGTATCTAAAATAGAAGGCGCTTCTCCTACTTCCTTGAAAAAATCACTATATCCAGAAACCAAAAACGATTTACCCAAACGATTTACTTGCTTTTTAGAATACAATTTAATCATTCTATCTAATCGGTTTGGTTTTTTTAGCAACCACGCTTGGTAAGAAGAGTCGGCATTTTTTTTACTCAAATTGTATAATTGCAAACGGGGTTTAAATCCCAATAACTTACTGTTGGGTTTTTGGTACAATTGATTGTGCAAATCTTCTGAGTTAGTAGATTTGTTATTTACTATAATTTCGTTATCTTCAATAAGCAATTGTTTCTTTTGCAGCTTTCTTACTTCAGAACAAGAGTAAAAAAGTAGTCCAAAAAGAAAAAATAGTGCTATTTTTGGAGTGAGATTCTTCAAACGCTTAATTTTTATCAAAAATACAATTTTTTATGGTTAGCAAAAACCAAATTAAACTAATTAATAGTTTACAGCAAAAAAAGTACCGTAAGTTACACAATCTTTTCATAGC
>NZ_JBEIET010000005.1:0-41107 GCF_040382755.1 Flavobacterium sp. | reverse complement strand
TTCTTCTACAGAAATATTTTTACATTTTGCTGCAAAAGTATAAACTTCTTCTAAACTTTCCGAAATTGTATCGGTTTCTAAGAAAATTTTATCGTTTGGAACATATTTAAAAACCAATTCCATTTCTGGATTTCGAAGTAAGTATTTTCCAAATGACAAATAAAAATCTTGATTTAAAAGTTGTTTTGCCAAAGGAATATTTTTTGAAAATCCGTGAATAATAAATGGCGATTGAATACTACTGTTTTTTTTACAAGATATCACTTCATCAAATGCCGCAACACAATGTAAAATTACAGTTTTCGAAATTTCATTTAAAAGGGATAATTGCGATTCAAAAACGTCTATTTGCAAGTCCATTTTCTTTTCGATTCGTTTGTCTAAACCGCATTCTCCTAATGCAATACATTCGTTTAATTGAAGTTTATTTTTTATAAAATTTAAATCTTCACTTAAGCTTTCATCAGAAATATACCAAGGGTGAATCCCGATAGAATAGTGCGGAATATTTTCTATAAATTCATTTGGATATTGATTTACTATTTCCAATATCGAATCGGAATTGGTATAAAAATGAGTATGTAAATTTACAAATTTCATTAAATTTCTTTTTGCAAAAATACTACATTTTGGTAACTATTTTTGATTAATTTTGTCCCAGATACTTTATTATGATTCAAAAAGCGTTTCGCAATTACATTTCTAACTTTCAAGGTTTTTCACGAGAAGTATGGATTCTTACCCTCGTTACATTTATTAATAGGGCAGGAACAATGGTTTTGCCATTTTTATCTAAATATTTACACGAAGATTTACATTTTTCTTTAACGCAAGTTGGTACCATTATGGTCTTTTTTGGCTTCGGTTCTATGTTGGGTTCTTGGTTGGGCGGAAAATTATCAGACATTATAGGTTTTTATAAAATAATGATATTCAGCTTATTAGTAAGTGGGTTGATGTTTTTTGGACTGCAATATGTTACTTCTTTTTACGGATTGTGTTTGAGTGTGTTTTTAATTATGTCGGTTTCAGATATGTTCCGACCGGCTATGTTTGTTTCGTTAGGAGCCTATGCAAAACCAGAAAACAGAACAAGAGCTTTAACTTTAGTGCGATTAGCCATTAATCTTGGATTTGCTGCCGGACCTGCGTTAGGCGGATTAATCATTATGAGTATTGGCTACAAAGGATTGTTTTGGGTAGACGGATTAACTTGTATTATTGCTATTTTAATTTTCTGGATTAAAGTAAAAGAAAAGAAAAAATCGACCTATTTAGACAAAAATCAACCTGGCGAAGTATTGGTAGAATCTGTTTTTAAAGATAAAATTTATTGGTTGTTTTTAACGACTTCTTTAATTGTAGGAATTATGTTTTTTCAATTATTTACAACTATTCCAATTTATCACAGAGAACAATTCGGGTTAACCGAACTACAAACAGGTTTGCTATTAACATTTAATGGCGTTTTGGTCTTTTTCCTCGAAATGCCAATAGTAAATTATATTGAAAAGCATAAAAAAGACAAACTAAAGGTGATTATTTTAGGTTGTTTTTTAATGAGTATCAGTTTGTTTTTAATGTTAGTAAACAGTTGGGCAGGCATTTTATTAATTATGATGTTGTTTATGACGTTTGCAGAAATGTTTAATTTTCCTTTTTCAAATGCGTTTGCTTTAAGTCGCGCACCGAAACATCATCAAGGTCGTTATATGGCTATTTTTGCTATGAGTTATAGTTTGGCACATATTTTAAGTGCAAAAATAGGAATGGTTTTAATTGATACTTATGGATATCAAGCCAATTGGTTATTTATGGGATCACTTGGTATTATTGGTACTTTAATAGGTATTTATGTGTTTCGTTTGGTGGAAAAAGAAAAGCTAAACGTTAAAAATAGTTAAATAACTATAAAAATAGTTGCGTAACTAAAAATATAGTTATACATTTGCTTAACTAAAATATATGTTATGCAAAAATTAACCAACAAAGAAGAAGAAGTGATGCACATTTTATGGAAGCTAAAACGCGCTTTTGTAAAAGATGTTTTGGCTGAATTTAAAGAAGACAAGCCACACTACAACACACTTTCTACTATCATTAGAAATTTAGAAGAAAAAGGATACGTTTCTTATAATGCGTATGGAAACACGCATCAATATCATCCCATTGTAGATATTGAAGAATACAGAAAAACCTTTATGAAGACGGCTATTCAGAATTACTTTGGTAATTCATACAAAAATTTGGTTTCGTTTTTTGCCGAAGAAGAAAAAATTTCAGCAGACGAACTTCGTGAGATTTTAAATATCATCGAAAAAAAGAAGTAGTTATGGAAGCTGTTTTTACCTATATATTAAAAGTCAATGCTTTATTAATATTGTTTTATTTGGTGTATCGATTAGCACTCTCAAAAGAAACATTTTATAAGCAATCGAGATGGTTTCTGCTTTCAGGATTATTTGTTTCCCTCATCTTGCCATTTGTAACATTTACTAAAATAGAATACATTGAAGTAAAGCAAGTAATAGAAGAATCTTTAGGTGTAGTTAAAATTTCAAAAGAAGTAATACAAGAACCACTATTGACCAATCAAGAAATAGTATTTCTGATTTATGGAATCATTTGTTTTGGCTTTTTAATAAAAACCGTTTTTGATTTTATAAAATTGTTTAAAATCATTAACGTTTCCAACTCGGAGAAAAGAAATAAATTAGTTTATGTGAATACAAATTTAGTTCACACGCCATTTTCGTTTTTTAATTATATTATTTTTAATTCAGATGTCATTCATCCAACAGAGTTAGAAAATATAATCAAACACGAAGAAGTTCATTCTAATCAAAAACACAGCTTAGATACTTTAGCAGCTCAGTTTTTCATCATACTATTCTGGTTTAATCCAATAGTTTGGTTGTACCGAAAAAGTATGGTGCAAAATTTAGAATTTTTAGCTGATAATCTTGCTATTCAACACGTTTCAGATAAAGTATATTACCAAAGAACGATGTTGAAAGTATCTACTCAAGCTTCAAATATTTCAATAGTGAATACATTTAATCAATCATCAATCAAAAAAAGAATCATTATGTTAAACTCAAATCAATCAAACAGAAAAAACATTTGGAAATTTGGTATTATTCTTCCATTTGTAACCGCATTTATGTTATTGTTTCAAATTGAAACTATTGCACAAGAGAAATTTGTTGAAGAAGATACAAATAAATACAGTTTTTCTTCAGGTTTTTCATCAATCGTCAACAAAGACAAAACGGATAAAGACTTAGAAGTTTTAGAAAAAATGTTCTCAAATGAAGACCAAACATTAACTATTTCAAATGTACAACGAAATGAAAGTAATGAAATCATAGCTATAAAATTAGTTTTTGATAGTGGTAAAACGTATAATCAAGTTTTTGAAAGAAAATCAACTACACCAATTGATGACATAAAGATTTTTGCAAATACAGATAAAAATAAAGAAAAAACGTGTGGTTTTTTGGAAATAAGTACAACTTCCGAAAAGGGAAATAAAGATGAAGTTATTGAAGTTGATGGTTTTGAAACCAATGAAAATCCAAAGTATTTTAGCATCGATAATATGACAAAAAACGGAAAAGAAGTTGTGTTAATAGTAAATGGTAAAATAAAAGTACCTACCGAGAAAATGAAAATCCCTTACGATGAAGAATTGGGCGAAATGAAAGAAATCACACCAGCTGAATTTGAGAAGAAATATAATAAAAATTCGTATGATGATAAATACTATTATGAAGTAGAAACGGTAAAGATTAAATTAAATGAAAAAAATACAACCCTTGAAGTTCAACCAATAATTTCCGAGTCAGAAACACAGCCAGAACCACAAAATGGTATGCAAGAATTTCGTAAGCAAATTGCTATGAAATTTAGACTTCCAGAAGTAGAAAATGATGTTAATGTAACAATTGTCGCAAAATTTTTAGTTTCAAAAACGGGTCAAATTTTAAATATAACTATACCAAAAGAAGAACCTAAAAATTTAGGATTAGGTGAAGAGTTAAAAAGAATTTTAAAAGAGTCTCCAAATTGGAAACCAGGAACAATCAATGGAAAGCCAGTAGATGTGAATTTTGCACTACCAGTTTCAATAAAAATTACAGCAAATAAGTAGTTTAAATATTAATTAACTCAAAAATAGTTTGTCATTCTGAATTCATTTCAGAATCTCAAGCTATTTTTTTGTACTATTAAGAATCTGAAACAAGTTCAGATTGACAAATTACTTTGTTTTTTGTTAAAACGCGTTAATTAACAAAATTTTAAAATTTCATTTTTATAAAAATCCTATTTTTGACTTTTTAAAAATTAAAATCTAAAATTATGAATGTTAAAATGGTATTTCAAAGAATCGTATTGGCTACTGCAATCACTATTTTGCCAATCACAACTTTTGCTCAAAACAATCGTTTCAATCAAATGTCACAAACCAAAAACAATAGTTTCGAATTGCGAATTGACAACGCTATGACCGATGCGCAATTGAAACAAGATGAAACAGATGCTAAGAAATTTGATTTTGAAGTTTCGTTTTCAGGTGTAAAGCGTAACGATAAAAAGCAAATTACGGCGATTAAAATCGCTTATAAAGACCAAGATGGGAATTCAGGAAATTATAATTTAAGCGGGGAGACGCCGATTAAACCAATCTCAATTAAAAAGCAATTTGATGGCACAGGAAATGGTCTAATTAATATAGAATCTGGCGTTGCACAAAATGATATGTTTGCGAATGGTTTCGATATGAAAGGGTTTAACGGGATGTTTAATAACGATATGTTTATGAATTTAGACAATAACGTTTTTAGAGGTTTAGTAGATGGAAACACCATTGATTTAGATAAATTTAAAGAATTGCAAGGCGGATTTCAAACCGATTCTTTAGGTGGAAATTTTAAATCATTTACTTTTAAAGATGGTGAAATTATTGGCGACAATCCGGATATGCAATTAGAAGAAGAAAAAATAGACGAAAACGGTACGGTAACGAAAAAGTATTCAGATGGAAAAGGAAGTACTATGATTTTTTCAGAAAGAAATTTTTCTTCAAATGGCGAAAATATTGATGATTTAGAAAAGTTAAAAAAAGAAAACAAAATTCAAATTCAAAAAAACTTTCAATTAAAAGACGATTCTACTAAATCTGATTTAGAAAAACTAAAACAAGAATTGGAAAAAACCAAAACCGATTTAGAAAAGCTAAAAACGGACTTGCAAAAGGATAAATTAAAAAGTAAAAAGTAAAAAGGGAAAAGTGACAAAGTCTCATAGTTTCAAAGTTGCAAAGTAAAAAAAACCAGAATTTTCATATGAAAATTCTGGTTTTTTTAAATTCGTAAATCCAAAATCGTAATTCATAAATTATCTGAATTCTTTTTTAATTCGAGCAATATCTCGTTTGGTATCATTTTCTTTCATCGTTTCACGTTTATCGTAATTTTTCTTTCCACGGCACAACGCAATTTCAACTTTTGCAAATCCTTTTTCATTTGTATACAATTTCAACGGCACAATCGTTAACCCTTTATTATCCGAATCTTTATCGAGTTTTTTAAGTTCTTTTTTATTTAATAATAGTTTGCGCTCGCTTTTGGCTTTATGGTTGTAATGTGTTCCAAAAGCATATTCTTCTATTGTGGCGTTAATTAAAAACAATTCGGTTTGCTCGTTAAATTCGCAAAAACTTTCCGCAATAGAGGCTTTTCCTAATCGTATCGATTTAATTTCTGTTCCAGTAAGTACAATACCAGCGTCGTATTTGTCTATAATTTCATAGTCAAATCGAGCTCGTTTGTTTAATATGTTTATAATTTTTTGCATAGTTGCACAAAATTAAGATTTATTTTGAAAGAAATCAGTTTATTTTTTATGATTTTGAATGAATAGGAGAGTTAAATTAAAATTATGATTTTGAATGTCGAATGAAATCGCATATTTTTTTAGTAGTTTTGCACAAAATAAAAAATAATGTTTAAAATTTTAGCCAAAATTAATAAAGCGATTTTGCCAAGTTATTCCAAGCAACGTCTTGATTTAGCGAAAGCTACAAAATTTCAAAAGGCAATTATTGCTTGGCGATATTATGTTACAATTCACGCTTTAGAAAAAAAACAAAAATAATATTTTAAAATAACGAATATAGTTTTATATTTGCACCCACAAAAAAGGCCTCGTGGCGCAACTGAATAGCGCACTTGATTACGGCTCAAGAGGTTTCTGGTTTGAATCCAGACGAGGTCACTACTTACATCCCAAAACTATTGATTTTCAATGTTTTGGGATTTTTTATTATCTTTGTGTGGCCATTTTGTGGCTACATTTATAACTTACTGCAATGTAACAAAAGAATTTAATAAAATAAATAAACCTAAAAATAATTTTATTAATCTCTAAAAAGGAATATAAAACGATATGATTGACCTTCCAGAAGAAACTTTAAAAACATATCAAGATGGTAAAAACAACTTTGAAGAACAATTAGTTTCTATTCGTCAAAAGTGTGAATTAATTAAGAAAGATTTTCTGGCAAAAGATTTTAATATATATAATTCAAAAGCAGAAATTAGTGATTGTTATAGTTTCTTCTTGCAATTTGTTCCTTATTTAAATCATCTTATTTATTTTTCAAAAGATGAAGAAGTAATTACTAAATTAAAATCATGTGGTTTTACTTATGCTACATTAAAGTGGATGATTGACATAAATGAAATTGAATCTGAAATTAGAAGATTAGAAAAAATAGAGGGCTTACTTATTTTTCCAGATGCATACCTTTATTCTTGTATATTTTATGTTAGTTCAAAATTTCATTTAAATGCATTAGAATATTTTATAGGTAATGTTAGTTATAACGGTATAGTTACTAATAAAATTCATGTTGATTTTACTAAAAGAATTAGAAGAAGGAATTACAATTATAATAACAAATCGAAACTTTCCAAAGATGATTTTGAGAATGTAATGAATGAAAAAATAGATTTGTTAGAGAAAAAATCAATCGAAAATGGAGAAGATAAATCAAAATCAATAAAATCTCTTTTAAAATTATTACATGGTGATTGTGGAAGTATTTACGAATTATTCCAATTTTCAACAAAAGGTATTAGTAAAAGTAGCTTCTACTTCGAACTTTTTCCTTTACTAAAGATTATAGTTAAAGATAAAAAACTTAAAAGCGAAACAGAATTTTTTGATAACACCTCTGAACAAGTTTACAATAACGACTACCGATTATACAGAATATCAAAGGTAAAAGACATACTTAACCTAAAGTGATTTTAATATATAAATAATACTAGATATTTTTTAAAATGTTTAGTATCCTATAGAATAAGTTAGTATTTTTTTTTCGTAAAAACTCCGCTCATTTTCTAATTTTTACAATTTGTTCCTTTACGACGTTGAAAAATTTAAAAAAAGCACGTTATGGAAATACAAAATACACCTCCAGTTTATTGGAATAAAAATCAAGCTTCTAAGCATCTTTGCTGTTCTGTTAAAACAATTGACAGATTAATTAAAAACGGTAGAATAAAATCGTTTAAAATGGGTAGAAAAGTACTTATTTATGCAAATACCTGTATTGAGGAAAATATTAACTCAATTAAACCAAAGTTTATTTAATACTATAATAAAAAAATCATTTTCAAAGCATTTGAAAACATTTTGTATTTAATAAAGTATATAATGATTTTGCAAGAAATATTAATAAGATAATTATCAAAATTAATTAAATAGGTAACTTTTTAATAATTAATTGAAATATAGCATTTTCTCTTTTAAAAAATAGAAAAATAATAAATGTTATAATAAGAAAAATACATTTTTGATAATTATAATACTGATGATAATTAAACACAATAATTAAAGATAATTAATAAAGTTAATAACAACACGTTTTAACACGTATTAAAATGAATTACAATGCGAAAAAAACCAGAAATAAAAACATGTCCGTTTTCAAATGTAATATTTACACCAAAACGAAACAATCAAGTTTTTGCAACTTCAAAAGATAGAATAGCATATCATAATGAAAAGAATAATATTATTAGAAATAAAATAAGTGAAGTAAATAAGCAATTACTAAAATATTATAAAATTTTAGATTCATTATTAGAAGATTATCAATATGCATATGTTCACAAACAATATTTAAAGAAAGTTGGTTTCTCTTTTAAATTATTTACATATTACTCAGAATATAAAGGCAATGTTATTTATGGTATTTATGACATTAAATTGATGAAACATCATGATGAAAATTACTATTACATTAAACGAATTTAAATGAACAAACTAATTTGCTATTTAAAAAATAGTAATTGAATATTTTAAATTTCTTCCCTAATTTAATTGTTTAATTCGTTTTTCAATTAAACACCAGTTTTATACTTCTGTAGAAATCATTCTACATAAATAAATGTATCTCTTTATTATAAAAGCTTTACATTTGAGATTATCAATAAAGTCAATTGTTGATCTAGAAAATACATGGTTTTTTTAGAAATATAAAAATAATGCGAATTTTCGATAGGTAATGTTCATTTTCGTATACTAATTGTATAATAAAGTTGTTAATATTGTAGAATATTGAGTAATAATGCTCATTTTTTTTTAAATTTATCCAGCTAATTTTATAAAAAAATATCATGGAATTTAAATCATACAAACAAGCGGCTAATAAAACAATTCAAGACTATATTAAAGGAAAAGAATCAAATAAAATTTTTCCATTTCTTGGAATAATTGGTGAAGTAGATTCAGTAATAATAACCGAGTTAAAGAAGAATTTCCAGGATGGACCGCTTACACTAATTATAAAACCAATTTAAGAAGATATTGATGATATTCTTAGATATATAGCAACAATAGCCTCTTAAATTGATTTTAACTTAGATATAATTACATTAGACAATATGCCAAAAATAAAAGACAGGTTCGATTTAGAGCATTCAGACAAATTTATTATTTATAATGCCTCAATTTCAAACTTCAGTGTTCGAAAAATTCTCGAACCAACAAAATACCACTAAAATCATACCTGCTTATGCTGAATATTATGCTTGTTATAATAACAGCAGAATCCAGTATAAGATTTGCAATCATAAATATTTAAAATTTAATATCAATAAAAACCTTTACAGGTAAAATATATAGTACAATGGCATTAAGCTGGAACGAAATAAAAGACAGAGCAGTTAAATTTTCTAAAGAATGGAAAGATACTACCAATGAAGAAGCGGATGCTAAACCCTTTTTAGACGCTTTTTTTGAGGTTTTTGGAATTACCCGTAAAAAGATTGGAACGTTTGAACACCGTGTAAAGAAACTATCCGACGCCGATGGCTACATCGACCTACTTTGGAAAGGAACTATTTTAGTGGAAATGAAAAGTCGGGGTAAAAACCTGGACAAAGCCTTTCAACAAGCCATTGATTACACACACGGTTTAAAACAAAACGAATTACCAAAATATGTTTTGGTATGTGATTTTCATATTTTCAGGTTATACGATACCGAAGAACAAACCACGTTACAATTTACTTTAGAAGAATTAATTCATAACGTTCAAAGCTTCGGCTATCTTTTAGGGTATCAAAAGAAAACGTATAAAGAGCAAGACCCTGCTAACATCAAAGCAGCAGAATTAATGGGAAAACTCCACGACCGATTAGAAGAAATTGGTTATGAAGGACATCCATTAGAAGTCTATTTGGTTCGCATTTTATTCTGTTTGTTTGCAGAAGACACGACGATTTTTGAAAAGCAACAACTTCAAGACTATATTGAAAATAGAACTGCTGAAGATGGAAGTGATTTAGCTTCCAAACTACAAGAATTGTTTCAAGTATTAAATACGGCAAAAGACAAACGATTTAAGAATTTAGACGAGCAATTGAATGATTTCCCTTATGTAAATGGAAAATTATTTGAAGAAATTTTACCAATGGCTAGTTTTGACAGCAAAATGCGCCAAGCCTTGTTAGATTGTTGTTACATCGATTGGAGTAAAATTTCACCGGCTATATTTGGTTCCATGTTTCAAAGTGTCATGAATCCCAAAGAGCGTAGAAATTTAGGAGCGCATTACACCAGTGAAAGCAATATCTTAAAACTGATTAAACCCTTGTTTTTAGATGAATTATGGGTGGAATTTGAATCTATTAAAAGCAATAAAAATAAATTGCCCGAATTCCATAAAAAGATTAGCCAACTCAAATTCTTAGACCCCGCTTGTGGTTGTGGAAATTTCTTAGTGATTACCTACCGTGAATTACGTTTGTTAGAATTAGAAATTTTACGAGCAACATACAAATCTGGACAAGGAATTTTAGATGTTGGAGAAATAATGCTCCTGGATGTAGATATGATGTGCGGCATCGAATACGAAGAATTTCCAGCACGTATTGCTGAAGTAGCTATGTGGTTAATTGACCACCAAATGAACATGCAAATTAGCAATGAATTTGGGCAATACTTTGCCCGATTGCCGTTGAAAAAATCAGCTAAAATTGTACATGGAAATGCATTAAGAGTGGATTGGGAAGAAGTTGTTTCAAAAGACAAACTTTCATTTATCATTGGTAACCCACCATTTATTGGAAAAAAAGAACAAAATAGTAGTCAGAAAAGTGATGTGGAAATTATTTTTAAAGGAATTAAAGGCTTTGGAGTAATGGATTATGTAGCTTGTTGGTATGTTAAAGCGGCTCAAATAATTCAAAATACTAAAACCAAAGTTGCTTTCGTTTCAACAAATTCAATTTCACAGGGTGAGCAGGTAAATATTTTGTGGAGTTTATTATTTAATATTTATAAGATCAAAATACATTTTGCACATCAAACGTTTTCATGGAGTAATGAAGCCAAAGGAAATGCAGCAGTACATTGTGTTATTGTTGGTTTTGCAAACTTTGATTTAAATGATAAAAGAATTTTTGAATATGAAAATATAAAAGGTGAACCACATGAATTAAAAGTGAAAAATATTAATCCTTTTTTGGTTGAAAGCAAAGATATTACTGTTGAGAATAGAAAATCTCCAATTTGTAATGTGCCTGAAATTATTTATGGAAGTTTTGCCTTAGACGATGGTAATTATACTTTATCAGAATTAGACCGAAATGAAATTATTTTAGCTAATAAAAATTCAGAAAAATTAATTAAACCTTTTATCGGTGGTAGAGAATTACTTCATTCAGAAAAGCGTTTTTGTTTATGGTTAGCTGATGCCGAACCATCTGAAATTTTAAATAATTCACTAATTAGGGAAAGAGTAGAATTAGTAAGAAAGTGGCGTTCAAATAGTGAAAGAGGTAATACAAAAAAATTAGCTGAAACTCCAACTCTTTTTGCTGAAGTAAGACAACCAAAAACAAATTATTTAGCCTTTCCAACGGTATCTTCAGTGAACAGAAAATATATTCCAATAGCATTTCTTTCACCTGATATTGTGGCATCAAATCAATTATATGTTCTACCAAATGTTGAACTTTATCATTTTGGTGTTCTAACATCTATAATGCATATGGCATGGGTAAAATACATTTGTGGTAGATTAAAAAGTGATTATAGATATTCAGCAAGTATAGTTTACAACAACTATCCATGGCCAGAAAATCCGACCGAAAAGCAAATTAAAACTATTGAAGAAAAAGCAAAACAGGTTTTAGACTTTAGAGCTTCTTTTCCTACTAGTTCATTAGCCGATTTATACAATCCCTTAACCATGCCACCCGCTTTGGTAAAAGCCCATAACGAATTAGACAAAGCCGTTGATGCCGCCTACAGCAAACAAGCCTTCACAAGCGAAGCCAAACGTATGGAGTTTTTATTTGAGTTGTATGAGAAATATACAGCTGGGTTGTTTGTGAAGGAGAAGAAAGGGAAGAAATGATTAAAAACCATGTTATATACTAAGTGTAAAGAAAAATTAAAAAAATATTAGAAAGTTGTCATATCAATTTTCTAATTGGTTTATGTCATCCATTGAATATATTAATAATAAAAAAAAAGGAAATGATAATAAGTTTAACTAATAGAATGATTATAATAAAATTAATAATACAAAAAAAAATACTTCTTTTATTAAAATATACTATTAGCATTCTAAACAAATGGTGGGCTAAATTTAATATTCCAATAATTCAAAATGAAGATTATCAATCACTAACTCCAATTGATAATGCCGATGAAGATAGCACATACGAAAATGCTATACTTTGGGCATTAGAAAACAGAAATACAAAAAACATTAGGAACATAGCTTTAACTGGCTCTTATGGTTCAGGAAAAAGCAGTATAATTAAAACTTTCCAAAAAAAGTATGAAGAATCTGAGTATAAGTTTTTAAATATATCATTAGCAACATTTAAAGATGAAAATAATGATAATAACACCACTGATGATGGCTTACTAAGATTAATAGAGCTAAGTATTTTACAACAGATTTTTTATCATGTTGAAAACCACAAAATTCCAGATAGCAGATTTAAAAAAATTAACAGTATTGGAAATAAAAAATTAGAAGGCTATTCAGCAGCATTAATAATTTGGCTTATATCAATTTTTATTGTATTTGTTCCAATCTTATTTTATAATCTATTTAGACTTAAAATATGTGAAGTTGATGTAACAGTGTTAACCTGTACACATTACACGGCTTTAATTATTATGTTGATTGGAGTATATCAAATTATAAAAAAAAGTATTAGAATTTTTAATAATTCTAAAATAAACAAACTAAATATTCAAAGTGGAGAAATTGAAATTAACAAAGAAATTGATAAATCTATACTCAACAATCATCTAGATGAAATCCTTTATTTTTTTGAAGTAAACCCTTTTAATGTATTGGTAATTGAAGACTTAGACCGCTTTGGGCAAACTGAAATATTTACCAAACTTAGAGAATTAAATAACCTAATAAATAATTCAAAACAAGTCAATAAAGAAGTTGTTTTTATTTATGCTGTTAGAGATGATATGTTTAAAGATAAAGACAGAACAAAATTCTTTGATTTTATCATACCAATAATCCCAGTGATTAATTCATCAAATTCAAATGATATACTATTTAATAAACTTCAAGTCTCAAATACAAATTTGTCAACTGATTTAATTGATGACATATCACTTTTTATTGATGATATGAGATTATTGAACAATGTAATCAATGAATATATAATATACCAAAAAAAGCTAAGCAATAAACTAAGTGAAAATAAATTACTAGGTATGATTGTTTATAAAAATATTCATCCTGAAGACTTTGTAAACTTGCATAATAATGCCGGAAAAATTTATGAAGTCATAAATAAAAAACAAGAGTTTATTAAAAATGAAGTTTCTAAAGTAGAAAATGAAATAAGCGATTTAGAAGATAAAATAGATGATATAAATAATGAGCATTTTGATGATGTAAATGAATTGAGAAAATTATATATTCTTGAGTATATTAATGGTCTAACAGGCATAAAATCTTTCAGTATTAATGGAAACATAGTAGATTTTAGAGCAGCTTGTTCTGATGTCAACTTTGATTATTTCGTAAAAAACAATGTTAGTTATAATTATTTATCTCTTAATTATTCGAATTATTACAATGACCTTACAAACAAAGTTCAATTAAAGTTTTCTGATGTTGAATACATAGTAAATTCGGAATTTACTTATTTGGATAGATTAGAGTTTTTAGGCGATAAAAGAGAAGAAAACATTGTAAGATTTTCCAAAAAAATAAAAGAATTAAAGGACAAAATAAGTTCTATCAAATCTGCATCATTAAAGGATGTCTTAAATAATTCACAAACAACAATCATCGAAAGTGAAAAAGATAACCGATTAATAAATATATTATTACGAGGTGGTTATATTGATGAAGATTACTACGATTATATTTCACATTTCTATGAAGGAAGTTTGACTAGAGAAGACCGTGATTTTTTAATTAATGTGAAAAGCCAGTATGAAACCAATTACGATTTTAAATTAAACAAGATTGGAAACGTAGTAAAAAAATTAAAAGATGGTTTTTTTGAGAAGCCACAAATATTGAATTATGATTTGTTGGATTATCTATTGGAAAATTCAAATAATACGATTAAATTAGATATAATAATAAAACAATTGTCAAATGAAAGTAAAATTTCTTTAACTTTTATTGATGGCTTTATAGATATTTCCAAAAACAAAGCAATATTTATAAAAATACTTTGTAAGAATTGGAAAAATATTTGGGAATTTATAGAGTCTAAATCAAACTATCTCACTGAAAGAAAAGATTTATATTTCAAAAGCATTCTCGAATTTTCAGAACAAAATTGCTTAAAATCAATTGTGTTGAATTCAAAAATAACAGAATATACATCTAATAGAAGTGATATTTTAAGTTTTGATATTGAAGAAAAACAATTAAAAGAATGTATCAAAACAATTAATCCAAAGTTTAAAAACTTAGAAAACATTAATACAAATTTAAATTTATTTGATTTTATCTATAATGGAAATTTTTATGATATTAATGAAGTTATGATTAAGTTGATTTTAGCTTCAAAGTCTAAAGATTTAGAATTAAATATTGATGAATCAAATTATTCTTCAATTCAGAAATCTGGATGCACTGATTTAATAATTTACGTAGATAAAAATATTGAAAGTTATATCCAAAATGTATTCTTAAAATTGAGTGACAATAGCAAAGAGGAGGAAGCTTATCTACTAAATCTTTTGAATAATGAAAAATTATCAATCGAATTAAAAGAAAAAATAATTAGTTTTCAAGAATTAAAAATTTCAAATATCTATGACTTAAATGAAAATGAAGTTGCAGAGATGCTATTAGTAAATTCAAAATTGACTCCAACTTGGAAAAATGTTATTGATTACTATGAAAACATTGAGGAAAAAGTAGATGAAAGTATATTAGTATTTTTAAATAATATTGAAAATGTCACTGCATTAAAAAAGTCGAAAATACCATATATTAAAGAGAATCGAAAACTAATAGAAAATCTATCCTCTGGCATAATATTATCAGAAGAAATAGAAAACAAGAATTATAATCAATTAATAGATAGTATTCCTTTTATCTTCCCACAAACGCTCAATTTCATCAAACTTAGTCATGAAAAAGTTGAGATTTTAATTACAAACAAAAAGTTAATTTTTAAACAAGAAAATTACGATTTAATAAGAGATAATTTTGACAAATTACATATTAAATTTCTTGAAAATTATATTGAAGATTATTTAGAAAGCTTTGATGAATACACTATAGATGGAGTCGATTTAAGTGAATTGATTGTATCATCTGAATTTTCAGTAGATCAAAAAATTGAGTTATTAGAAAAATGTGACGAATCTTTAATTTCTACAATACAGAATAATATCAATTTAGTAAGTGATTTTGTTATTACTAATACTTTTTCAGTTATCAGCAATAGTTTATTAGAGTGTCTTGTAACTAAATCTACCAATAAGATTAATAGAATAAAGATTTTCAATAAATACAATAGCAAAATTAGTAATAATATTTTATCCGAATTTTTACAATCATTGGGGTATCCATATACAGATATTCTAATGTTAAAGAAAAGACCTGTCCTTACTTCAAATCAACATAATATTGAATTAGCAACTATTCTCAAAAGTAAAGGATTAATTTCAAAACATAAAGAAGAGAAAGATGGTATAAGAATTATTGCGGTTTACAAATGATGTAATTAATTCAATCAATCAAAATTAAAAAGACAATGAATCTTTGAAAAAGAAACTACAGCTGAATATTTAAAACAAAGAAAAACAATTCTTGTGCGCGAACACTTTCTCGTTCGGCATAAAATATTTGTAGAAAATAATTATGACCCAATCACAAAAAGAAACCATTGCCAACCTAAATAAAATAGGAATTCAGTTTGAATTCCCAAAAGAAAATCTAGTTATTGTACGGCAAAAAGAAGTGGTATATAATCAACTGTTTTCTAACAAACAATTGCACACTTTAGGAAGAGAACTATTTGAAGCTCCAATTATAATTAAACCTTTGTTTATTCTTTAGATTTAAGCACTATTACTTTAGAATGGGTAATTAGTCAAATGGAATTGTATCGCATTAATGCAAAAGACTTGCAACGCCAATTAGGTTTTAAGAGAGAAACTATATCTGATTTTTTAAAATTAGGAACTCAGCTTAAACCTGCAGAAAAATCGAGTTTGTTTTATTATTTCTTATCATTTAAAAACAATGTGGACTACTTGGACTATTTAAAATCAAAAAAAAATAATTTTATAGAATAGATTAAGAATCAATAAAGGGATTTATATCCATATCAAACTCTTTTGCTAATTCCATTTCCCGCGCTCGTGCGTGAAGCCTTTTCGCGTTCGGCATTAAAACTATTTGTAGTAAATATTAAATTCCTAATGCCAAATCACAAAAAGACACCATATTTATTAATGTCAAGCCAACCTTTTGCACTATTAATATAGGGTAAAAGTCTAAATTCAATTAATAATTTTAATTTTCAACTTCTAATTTTTTGTAGAAATCATTCTACATAAATAAATTTCATCCTTAATATTATTAGTTTTAAATTTGAGAGTATCAATAAATCAAATCATTAACCTTAAAAATTCAAGGTTTTTTCAACATATATGAAAATAATGTCAATATTCGATAGGTGATATCAATTTTCGTATAGTAGTTGTAAAACAAAGTATTTAATTTTATTGTCAATGCATAAAAATACGCAATGATGATAAAACAAACCAAATATATTGCCCTAATTTTTAATAGTAACCTATGGCTTGTTTCAAGATTCTATCGATGTGTGAAGTTGAATATTAATTCAAATTAGAAATAAAAGTAAAAAACAGACTAATAAACCAATAATTAACCTTAAAAATCAAAGTTTTCAAAAAATATGAAAATAATGTTGATTTTCAATACCTAATCACGTTTTTCGATATTTACTTTAGAAATTATATTTCTAATTTTATTTGCGTATTGCGTAAAATTACGCAACAATACTAAAATCAAACCCAATAAATTGCCTTAATTTTTTAATTGTAACCTATGAAACATCCCTCAAAAATCTTAATTTTTGGTTGTCTACTGACCACTTATTTTTCAAACGCCCAAGACATACTTTGGGAAAAATCCTATGGCGGTAAACATGCCGAATATTTATTTGATGCACAGCCCACAGCTGATTATGGTTTTATTTTAGCTGGAAGTTCCATTTCTGGAAAAACAGGTAATAAGGAAGATGCTAATAAAGGCGATTTAGATTATTGGCTTTGGAAAATGGATGAAAAAGGCGATTTGGATTGGCAAAAAAGCTTTGGTGGTTCAGGCGTTGATTTATTATATAGTATAAAACTGACTTCCGATGCCGGTTTTATACTAGCAGGTATATCAAATTCAAATAAAGGCTTGGATAAAAAAGAAGACGCTAAAGGACAAGATGATTTTTGGATAATAAAATTAGACGCCAAAGGAAATGAACTATGGCAACAAACCATTGGCGGAAGTGGACAAGAAAAACTACAAACCATTTGCCAAACTAAAGACGGAGGTTATGTAATTGGAGGTACTTCTGCTTCTTATAAAACTAGAAAAGATGACAAAGGCGTGATGGATGTTTTTGGCAAGTCGGAAGATACACGAGGCAATTTAGATTACTGGATTGTCAAATTAAAAAAAGACGGTAAAATAGAATGGCAAAAAACATTAGGCGGCAGCTATGTTGATGAATTAAAAGACCTAGTGGTTTTACCCAATGGAAACATCCTGGCAGGCGGCAATTCGAATTCGCCAGAATCTGGAGATAAATCGCAAGACAATTATGGTTTGGGCGATTTTTGGTTGGTGGAGCTTTCTACTGAAGGACAACTGTTATGGCAACAAACTATTGGAGCGGAAGCTGATGATAATTTATTTGCTATTGAGCTAACATCTGATGGTGGTTTTATGGTAGGGGGTAATTCTAATTCTGCTAGTTCTAATATGAAATCAAAAGCAAGCAAAAATGGGAGTGATTTTTGGATTTTGAAATTTGATACAGATAAAGTGCTGCAATGGCAAGAGACCTATGATTATGGCACTAAAGATGTACTAACCTCAATTGTAGAGAATAAAGACGGTTCGTTTTTAATAGGCGGGTATGCACAATCCGAACAAACAAAGGAAACGACTTCTAAATTTAAAAAAGGGGATAAGGAAGGCATAAACGATTATATCGCATTAAAAATCAAAGCCAACGGAGAAGAAATTTGGACACAAACGGCTGGAAGTAAAGGCGAAGAAGTATTAAAAAAACTATTTGAAACGCGCGATGGCGGTTATTTACTAACAGGAACATCCAATGGAACCGCGTCCAAAGATAAAAACAGCACGAAAGGTGGCGCAGATTTTTGGGTGGTAAAATTAAAGGACAACACCAAACTTGAAAATGAAAAAGCGCCTATTGAAGCCATCCCTAATCCAGCGGTAACCTTTACCAATGTGATTATAGGATTCGAGTATGAAAACGGCACCGCCAACTTGTACGACATCAGCGGAAGACTTTTGCAAACTTTCAAACTTGATGGCAGCAGAACCCTACCCGTTGAAATGAGCAGTTACCCAACAGGAATGTATATTGTAGAGCTGGTAACTGATAAAGAAAAAAATAGTGTTAAAATTTTAAAGAAGTAATAAAAGACTAAGTGTTTTTTTATTAATAAACATAAAATTAGTATTAATTATTTAACAAATAATCTAGACAAATGAAACATTCAATAAACATATATATTACATTTTTTTTATTGTGTAGTAGTAACTTATTTTCTCAAACCGCTAGTAGTATTAAATATCCAACAGCTGGTAATATTTATGAATTCTCTAAATATATTGAAACACCAGTGAATGAGTATAGAGGATTAATTAACATTGAAGTACCATTGCATAATATAGAAATTGATGGCATTAATTTTCCTTTAACTGCCAGAAATTATACTGGTGGAATAAAAGTTAATGAAGAAGCTGGATTAATTGGTTTAGGCTGGAGTATAGATATGCCAAAAATTGTACAAGAAATTAATGATATTAATGATTATGGCGCATCGACTATACATTCTAAGCTTCCACCCTTTCAAGGAAATCCTGCTGTACCAAGTATTGGTCCTTACAAGGTGGGATATTATGTACAATGGAATCAAAATATGTATGGTGTTTATCCATTATCAGGAATACAAAAGGAACCATTTTTTTATGATGTCATTGGAGATGTTTTATTAGACCATAATGGGATGTATAGTTTAAATAACAAATACTATTATCAAATTTATGAACAAGGTAGTAGTTTTGATACTGAGTCAGATATTTTTACTGTAAATTTATTTGGTGAAACTATCAAGTTTACCACTAAAAATAGCGAAAGAAACCCAGTAGGGATGAGTGGAACAACACCATTTGAATATAAAGAAATTGTAATAATAAATGGAAAGAAAGAGTATAAAATTGAGACTATTAACGAAAGCACAGCCTTACTAAAGATAAAAGGATTTTTGATAACAGACAATAAAGGAAATAAATTTTATTTTGATAAAGTAAATAAGCAGCTAATTTATCCAAGTCTATCAGATAGTAGAAATGTTATTTTTAGTTTAACAAAAATAATTACTTCAAAAGGAAATGAAGTAATATTAAGTTATTCAAAAATTGAAAACTATTTTGAAATGCCCTCGTATGTAAAGAAATACATAACATGTATTGGTGGCTCTGCTATACAATCTGACACGTCTAATCTAAACGCTACTAATTTTTATACTTTATTTGGTCAAGGGGATTCAAATTTGGCCGAATGTCAAACCAATCAACAAATTACTGACCCGTATGACCAACATTTAATTCATAATAACTCAGAAGATATTGTTACACAAATTAAAACTAGTAATGAAACCGTGAACTTTAATTATGACTCTAGAGTGGATGTTTTAAATTATAAAAAAATAGGTTCCATAACAGTAAGCAATAATACGAGCATAATAAAAAATATTGATTTCAATTATGATTATTTTGTTACAAATAATACCTCAAATTGTTTTCCCATAACAGCAAATAATTATATTTCAAATTATGTTCAAACATTAGAGGAAAGGAGGAATAAAAGATTGAAATTAATGGACATACAAATCAATGATGAAAAATATAGTTTTGAATATTTTGACAATGTAATTCCTGCAAAAAACTCTTTTTCTACTGATTTTTGGGGATATTTTAATGGTGTTAATAATGTCAGTTTTAATCCACCATTAAATTTAGTTCTGGCTGGCAATACCTATTTGAACAATAATTCGACAAATAATTTTAATTCAAATTTAGAATTTACCAAAACATTTACCCTTAAAAAAATTATTTATCCCACAAAAGGATATAGTGAGTTTGTTTACGAAAATAACGTGTTTGATCGGTTGTTTCTTCAAGATAATTTGCCAATTATTAATTCTGGCGCAGGTTTAAGAATTAAAGAAATTAATAAATATAATTTTGATGGTCAATTGTTAAAATCTACAAAATACAATTATGTAGGAGGTAAAACTATTTCTAAAAGAGTTTTATCAAAAAACCAACATACAAAAGTTGCAATATTGCAAGGAGGTTGTAGTGTATTGTTAAAAGAAGGGGAAGTACTAAAAGTTAGTTTAAATAATAATATAAATATTTCATCTATTAGTGAGCAAGATTATGTTGGATATGATAAAGTGGAGATTTCAGAATTAAATAATGGAAAAATTGTGAAAACATTTTCGAATAATGAAAATAAATATATTTCAGAAATGTTTTATTTTAATAATGATTTTTATAAAAACGGAACTTTGCTAAGTGAACAACTACACAACTCTTCCAATGAAAAACAATTTGAGAAGCTGTATTCTTATGAAAACATACATTCAACAGATATTATTTATAATATGAATGTAATGAGTAGTGGTGTTTGGGCTGCCCATAGATGTTCTAATGTCGTGATTGGAGAACCTAATTCAGGATTTTATCTTGATTATTATACTACCAATAAGTCGTTACTCACCTTTTACTCTATATATGATTTTCATACTAGGCTAAAAGAAACTAGAACAACTGAGTTTTTTAATAATTCATCTAAAACGATTTTGGAAAGATATAGTTATGATAGTTATAATAATCTCGCTAATAAAAGACAGGTTTTAGCACCGAACACCTTACTGAGTGAAGAGAGTGTAGAATTTACTTACTTAACTAATTCAATACATTTACAAAAAAATTATTTGTCATATCCAAAAAGTATTAAAGATTTCGAAAATAGTACTTTTAAAAGCAGAATGGATTTTGATTATAATTTAATTAATAATTCAATAAATAAAAGTAAAGAAACTATTCTATTTGAAGATAATGCCAACTCTGTACATAAAAAAACTATTTATTATGACTTGTATGATGATAAGAACAACGTAGTACAATATCACAACGAGCATGATATTTCCACAGCTATCATTTGGGGTTATAATAAATCAAATATTATCGCAAAAATTGAAAATATTCAATATACTTCCATTCCTGCTTCTATTATAACAAACCTACAAAATTTATCAAATACTGGAACAGAGGTAGATTTAATAACTGCTTTGAATATTCTAAGAGGTTCTATTTTGCCCAATGCTTTAGTTACTACCTATACGCACATTCCACTAATAGGGGTTAGCACCATTACCGACCCTAAAGGCGATACCCAAACCTATCATTATGATAGTTTTAACCGACTTGAATTTGTAAAAGACAGAAACGGAAACATTTTAAGTGAGAACAAATACCATTATAAAAACTAATTTGACATGAGAAAAATACTATATATACTATTGCTATTCCCTATACTAGCAATAGCCCAAAGCCCCGACCAAAACTGGGTGAAAACGAAAACGTATAAAGAACCTACCACAACTGCATTGGTATCACCCACCCCTACACAGGCGGTTATTCAGGTAAATTATTTTGATGGATTAGGACGTCCGATACAACAAGTGGCACATGCTCAATCCAACACGGGTAAAGACATTGTAACCCATATAGAATATGACGCTTTTGGCCGAGTGGAAAAGGAATTTTTACCTTATGCCAATCAAACGGCTAGTTTAAACTATAACGCTAGTGCTGGCTCTAATGTTTTTGGATTTTATAACACGAACGGCTATGAAAACACATCCAATCCTTTTAGTCAAAAACAATTTGAGGCGTCTCCGCTTAACAGGGTACTTAAACAAGCTGCCCCTGGCAATGCTTGGGCAATGGGGAGCGGTAAAGAAATTAAATTCGACTACAAACTTAATGAACAAAGTGATTTAGTATATAAATTTGTAGCAGATAGACAGTTTGATACCGCCAATATGGTTTTTAACTATACTTTAGTTTGCCAAGGCTATCATCCAAATAGCACACTCTATAAATCAATTGTTAAAGATGAAAATTGGTCCTCTAGTTCTGGAAAGAACAATACCATAGAAGAATATAAAGACAACTTTGATAGAGTAGTATTAAAAAGAACGTTTAATAATAATATTAAACATGATACTTATTATGTATATGATGCTATTGGGAACTTAATATATGTTTTACCTCCTACTTTGTCAGATGAAATAGTATCAATTTCTTCAAATCAGGTACCTTATGTTTTTAATAAAATGATTGGCTATAACGAGTTTTTATTATCGTGTGATGGTTCTAATGTTGTTGGAGGAGGAGGATTATATATAAATATTCAAAACAGCGTTTTTGAATGTCATTTTAATTCAAGTTTTACAACTGCAAAAATTGATTTAACTAAAACATTTTATTTAGAATTGCCAAGTTTAGTTCCAAATCAGGATTTAATTAATTTTTACGGATATACATTGTATATTGAAAGTAACACACTAAAATTTAGATTAAATACAGCTCAACAAAATTGTTTTATTGCTTTACCAAATAATTTAGCATTTGCATTTTCACTTAATCCATCTCAATTTGCCTATACCACAAATTATACTGCAACAGCTAATCAAGCATTATTACCGCATGCCGCTTACCAATACAAATATGATGCTCGCAACCGATTGGTAGAAAAGAAACTGCCAGGCAAACAGTGGGAATACATTGTGTATGACAAATTAGATAGAGTAGTGGCTACTGGTCCTGCGTATAATCCTTATGGCGGAAGTGATACCAATAAGGGTTGGCTACTTACCAAATACGATGTTTTTAACCGTCCTGTGTATACCGCTTGGTACAATGCCGCAGTGGCAAGCTCGGTTAACCGAAAAACACTACAGGACACCTATAACAATGCAACTATTTTTTCAGAAAGTAAAACCACTAGTGCTACTACCATAAACGGCATCGCTACCAAATACACTAACCAAGTAAGCCCAAGTGTGTTTGTTGTACTAACCGTAAATTATTACGACAGTTATGATTATCCTAATGCGCCAACTATTCCAGCACAAATAGAAGAACAAAACACACAAAGTACCAACCTTAAAGGTATGCCAACAGGTAGCTGGGTACGTGTTTTAGACGCTGTTGGCTCTACTTCAAATGAGTTAAGTTATACCGTATATGACACCAGATACAGACCTATAAGAAGTTACACCAAAAACTATTTGGGGGGTTTTACACAAGTAGATACCAAGCTCGATTGGCCAGGTAAAACACTATATACCGTAACCTCACATAAAAGAACTGCTTCAGGACAATTGTTTACTGTAAAAGAACGTTTTACCTATACCCAGCAAGACCGATTACTAAAACATACCCATGAAATTGTAGGGGCTTTACCCGAACAATTACTTACTTTAAATACTTATGATGAATTAGGGCAATTACTTGCTAAAAATGTAGGTGGTACAGATGTAACTGGAACACAAGCTATACAAAAAGTGAATTACAAGTATAATATTAGAGGCTGGCTTACGGCGATTAATGACGTAAATAATTTAATACCATCGGCAACGGATAGGGATTTATTTGCTTTTAAAATAAATTACAACAAAAAAGAAGATGACAATGAAGGACTGTATAATGGTAATATAACAGAAACCCTTTGGCGTACAAGTGCTGATAACACAAAACGAAAATACGCCTATAATTATGACGGTTTAAATCGGTTATTAGAAGCCAATTATAGCAAACCTGAAGACCCTAATACTTTAGATAATTACCTTGAAAAACTTAGTTATGACAAAGCTGGTAACATTTTAACTTTAGAGAGAAATGGAAATTTAGACCCAAGCGGTGGTGCTCCTGTAAATCAAATAGATAATTTAGAGTATAGCTATCACCCACAAAGCAAAAACCAATTACTAAAAGTAAACGATTTAAGCAACAGCCCACAAGGGTTTAAAGACAACTATACCTCTACTGCAAATGACTTTAGTTATGATAACAACGGTAACATGACAGCAGATATTAACAAAGATATCGAAAGTATAACCTACAACCATTTAAATTTACCTACAATTATTTATTTTGATGGCACTAACAATGGAAAAATTTCTTATATTTACAATGCGATAGGAGGAAAAATAAAAAAAGTAGTTATAGATAACGTAGCACATAGTACTACCGCTACGGATTATTTAACAGGTTTTCAATATAAAAATGCAGAACTCCAGTTTTTTCCACATGCCGAAGGGTACGTTCATTACACCAAACCATTGGCCGCACAAGGCGGAGCAAACAGTGCTTTAGGAAGTTTTAATTATGTATTTAATTACACCGACCATTTAGGAAACGTTAGGTTGTCTTACGCTAGAGACCCACTTGTAAGAAACAGGGTTAAAATATTAGAGGAAAACCATTATTATGCTTTTGGATTAAAACACAAAAACTATAATGTAGAACATTTAGATTTTGACCAATTTCCTGATACAGGTGTAGAGTTAGTGCCTATGCCAGCTGTAGCGAATGCAAGTTATAACTATAAATACAATGGCAAGGAGCTGCAAGAGGAGTTGGGGCTTAACATGTACGACTATGGAGCAAGGAATTATGACCCAGCGATTGGGCGTTGGATGAATATTGACCCGCTGGCGGAGAAAGCAACCGACTGGACGCCTTATCGTTATGCTTTCAATAATCCTTTATCATATACAGACCCTACAGGAATGTCTGAAGATTGGTATTTAAATAATGAATCTGGAGATATTGAATGGTTTGCAGGTTCTGAAGAAAAAGATGGATATATGAATATTGGAGATACTAGGACTGGTACAATAACAAGTGGTAATGATGTTTCTTTATTTGAATTAAAGAACGATGGTTCATTTGTTTTAAATAATGTTTCATACGAATTAGGTGAATCTGTTTCTTCAGGTTCTATTAATATAAATTCTCATTCTAATACAGAACTATTTTTCAATGGGTTAGCAAACACTTGTTTTGGCTTAATAGGAGCAATTGCTTCTGGGTCTTATGTTATAGGTACTGATGGAGCAGGTGCTGCTTTAGGTGGTGGCACGGCTTTTACTTTAAGTATAGGAGAAATGTCTTTAGGACTTACTCAAATGGCGGATTCATTTAACAAACAGCCGACACCTGTATTACATGAATATAGTACTATGCCTGGATTTCTTGCAGGACGAAATAATAACTCATATGCCCCATATATCGAAGGGGTGTCAGGGTTTATTCCTGGTGTAATGTCAGGAAGCTCTACTTTAAAAAGTTTTCAAGAATTAGCAAATCCAGATAACTATAAAACTATTTCTAAGGGAGCTTCAACACTATTAGGTACTTATGATGCATCAAGTGATGCAAAAGGTTTATATGATGGTACTGTAACAACAATTAAAAAAAATAAGAAATGATAAAATTATATACTATAAATTATTTTAGACTTTTTTTCAAATTTTTTATGTTTTATACTTTTTCTACTATCATTATCTGTGTTTTAATGAAAAAAATTTCTTATGTTAATTTTATAATTCCATTTATAATTTTAATTTTTTATTCTATTGTTAATAAAATATTGTTAAATATTGAAGTGATTATAGAAAATGAGAATAACTTATTAAAAGTTACGTATTTTAATTTTTTTTTAAAAAAAGTATCAAGAAGTTTTTTAATTAGTGAATTAAAATATTCATATAATAATGAGAAAACAGGTAGATTAGTATGGAATAATGTATTACGTGTTTTTCATGAAAATGAAGAAATTATTAATACATATAACAATCTAACAGAAGTAGAAAATTTATTTTTAATAATTGAATTTGAGAAATTGAAAATAAAAAAGATAGATGAATAAAAGAATAAAAATATTATTAATAGCATCAGTTTCAGGAATTTTATTTTCTTTTTATCTGCTTTTAAGGAGAAGAGGATTTTTGACGGCTAGTGATATTTTTTCATTAACTGTAATAACTATTGTGCTTTTTGTCTTTAATATAGTTATGTACAATAAAAAAAATAGATAAAATATGACTAATGGTAATGGGGGTAATGTATCAGATTTAGTGATGATACTATTTTTGATAATTAAAGCTTTGAAAATCAATAAAAAATTATAAATAAATAGTAAAAAGGAGTGCAATATTGCGCTCCTTTTTGTGTTATATAATTCTTTAAATCGAATAAAATGATGAAAAATGAAACCTAAAGTATCAAACTTAGTGATAGCAAAATTTGTCCAAGTTGTAATTCAAATAATGTTGTAAAAAATGGTTTTACAGCAAATAAAAAGCAACAGTTTATTTGTAAATCTTGTGAAATAGATTCATAGATTATTATACGTATAAGGCTTATAATCAATGGGTAAATAAGCGAATCATTCAATTTACTAAAGAAGGTTTAGGAATACGAAGTACAGCAAGAATATTAAAAATATCAACAACAACACTTTTAAGAAGAATAATTGCAATAGCTAAGAAAATTCCCAATCAGCCCATTTATAAATACAAATCCTATGAAGTAGATGAAATTAGAACGTTTATACGAAATAAAGAAAAACCAATTTGGATAGTTTATGCATTAGAAAGAGAAACTAAACAAGTTGTAAATTTTAGCATAGGCAGAAGAACCAAAAGTACCTTGCAATATGTTACTAATTCATTATTGTTATCTAACCCCAAAAAAGTATATACAGATAATTTAGTTCACTATAAGTCATTGTTGAATACAACGATTCACAACACAAAACCATTTATCACCAATCACATAGAAAGAAAAAACCTTTCGTTAAGAACGCATCTAAAACGATTAAACAGGAAAACAATTTGCTTTTCAAGAAGCTTTATACTACTAAATTGTGTTTTGAGAATTTATTTTTGGGGATGATTTTTTGGTTTCGATAGAATTATAAGGAAATATGATATTACGACGGTTTTATAGTATTCTAATTAGCGTAAAAATACGCAACGATTTTATATGATGGTCATTTACTTTTACATAATAAATATTTTAAAAATTAAGATTATGAAAAAGAGAATAGTTGTGTTGCTTATGTTAGTTGCTGTTGCAATCCTTAGTTTTACCATAAATACATATACCGCTGGTCGTAAATGCACAGGTTCTAATAAATGTACTGCTTGTAAAAATTGCAAGTATTGTAAATACTGTGCTAAAGAGGTTGGCAGCTGTGGGGTTTGTAAGTAATATATTATTAATTAAAGAGTTAAATAGGATTATTAAATATATTGATTTAACTTCAAATCGCTAATTGTGATGTTTATAAATTTATAATTCTTCTAGTTTAATAATTCTGTTTTTTAAAGTCAAGGTAACTACATCAGTAATGTTTTTTTGATTGGTTTTTTGTATGATTCGTCTTCTGTGATTTTCAACAGTTCTAGTACTAATATTAAGTATTTTTGCGATATATTCATTGTCTTTTTGTTGGGAAATTAAACGAATGATATCAATTTCTCTATCTGTGAGTTTAAATTGATTTAAAGTACTAGGTTTTATAATTGATTTGTATTCTAATAATTCAGGTAAAATAGCTCTTGTAGAGGAATCAAAATACGTTTCATTATCCATGATTTTTCTAATAGCAATTTCTATTTCGGAAGAATTAATTAACTTACTACAATAACCATTGGCTCCAGCTTTAATTAAATTAGAAACAGATAATTCACTTATCAATTGAGTGAGTACTAAAATTTTAATTTTTGGGAAGTGCAATTTAATATGTTTGCATATTTCTAGGCCACCCATTTTGTTCATTTGTAAATCTAAAATTAACAAATCAATTGGATAGTTTTTTAGATAATCAAAAAGGCTATTTCCATCATCTGTGTCAAACACCACTCGAACATCTTCAATTTTTTTGAATGTTTCTATAAAACCATGTCTCACCAAATGGTGGTCTTCAACTATAGCGATTTTTATCATAATTCAATTGTAATTTTAAAAATATTTAAGTTTTCAGAAACAATATGTTTAAGTTTTGCATTAGTAGACTTCAATCGTTCATTTAATCCAAGCAATCCCATTCCACCAGAATTGTTCAATGCCAATTTGTAATTAAAATGTTCACCGTCATCTTCAAAAGTTAATTTTAGCGTATTTTTATTAACTATAATAGAGAGTTTGCAATAACTAGCTCTATTGTGTTTAATGAGATTATTTGTAATTTCTTGAATGATGCGATAAACTTGATAAGCAATATTTTCATCAATAACCAATTCTTCATCTTCATAATCTAGTTCAAAGTAGGTTTGACTTCCCTTTGATAAAGTAGCAAATCGTTCACTAACAGCAGGAATTAATCCTTCCAACTTTAATTTGGAAGGCATAAGTGAATAGCTAATGTCTTTAATACTTTTGGTTGCTAAATCAATAGATTGCTCTAAATGTTTGATATAGTTAATTTTTTCTTGGTTTTGCTCGTCAAATGACAGTAAGTTGACATAGTTTTTAATTGCTACAAAATCATTTTGTAAACCATCATGCAAGTCGTGTGCTATTCTAGCTCTTTCATTTCTTTCTAAATCAAGTTTTTCTCTGAAGTTTTTTTCAGCATCTAAATGTTTAGAATTAATATAGTATTTATGATAAAAAACCGCCACACCAATTTGAAACATACCAAAAATAAAGATGACTAAACTAGCAATGATTATGACATTATTTAAACTTTCTTGGCTTTCCATATGGCAATGTAAAATGATAATCTGTAGATAAAAAGTAACAGCAAATTGATGTACCAAAAGTATAATAAAACAGGACTTTTAGTATATCTGAAAATAGTTTCTAATCCAAAAATAAAAAACGTACCTGAATAATACAAAATCATACCCGAAAGAATATAAAACACAGGAAAATGAAGTAAACTACTGGTTTCTAATTTTTCAAATTGCTGAATAGTCCATCTAGTAGAACCAGTAAATACTAAAAGGCAATGAGTGATTGGAATGAATAGCTCTAATGCGGTACTGCTAATTTTAAAATGATATAAATAGTACATATAAATAAACAATACGCTATAAATTCCAATAATAATATAAAAAACTGATTGGGAAAGCCCAATCAGTTTTCTGAAGAAATATAATAATGCGATAAATTCTAAAAAAGGATAAATTTTAAACCAGATTTCAGTATTGTAATTTAAAATCATTGAAAAAATCAATTCATAACAACCCCCAATTCCAAATAAGACAATAAGTAAGACTACACTTAAATCTTGTTCTTTATTTATGAAAAAATAAATTATAGGTAATAAAATCGATACTATAAGTAAAAAAAATACAATGATTTTAAACATAATTACATTAAATCACTATTTTTAGGACATGTAGCTGGACATGGTGTAGTTCTGTCTAAAATATACCCTTTTGTCATATCTTCGTTATTACTATTTACACCAACAATAACTAAATTAGTGCTGTCAGTTTCTTTATCATAACCGTTATATATTCTTAAACCAATACAATCCTCTTGTTGAAGTATTTTATCAAAATGATTCGCTCCTGCAAAATACCCTTTTTTTGAATCTGGATAACGTTTTCTAAATTCATTTACCATTTCTTGAGCTTGAGATAACGTAATTTGTTCTCCTGTGTTTTTGTTGATTTCCATTATAGTATAAATTAAAAATTAAGTTCGTAAAAATACTAGTTTAAACTATTTATATATTGCGTAATATTACGCAATATATAAATATTCAGACCTAATAACTTTGTTTTTTTATTTGGTATGAAAACAAAAATAAATATTTTATCTGTAGATTCAGGAGGTGTGAGAAATTTAATTTCGGCTTACATCTTACAAAAAATAGAAGAAGAACTTCAAAAAACGCAAAATAACTCAAAGTTAAAGATTGTAGACATTTTTGATACGTTTGTATCAGTTGGTTCTAGCTCACTTTTAAGTTATCTCTATCAAATTCCAGACAGCCGAGGTGATTTTTATTCTGCTCAACAAGTCATGGAACATTATAAGGCTATTGCTGCTAAGATATACAATCAAAAATGGACTTCGTATTTAAAACTTTCCAATACAATTTGTAGTCAACAGCAATTGAAACAGAGTGTTAGTAATTTGTTCAGTAATCTAGAAAATGTAAAAAACAGTAAAAATAATATTATACCCTTATACAATCTAACAAATGGAGAAATTGAAATTGTAAATGCGGTTACGAGTGATTTAACAGCGGAAGATTTGCTAAATGCCTCACTTGCAACTTCACCTTTTTTCAAAACAACTAAGATAAATGATACCGTGTTTTGTAGTGGAGAACATATATCTGCAAATCCAAAATATTGTTTGGAAGATAAAATATTTAAAAAAGCATTTTCCGAATATGAGGTGATAAATATTCTTTCAATAGGAGCGGGGAGTAATACAATACAGTCTACGAATAATACAATAAAAATAATTGCAAAAGATTGTGCAACTCAATTTGTTGAGCAACGTTTTTTTCCAAACCAAACCATAAATTATTATCGAATTGATGTACCCACTAAAGATTTTGATGTTTTCAAACCATTACATACAAATTCCTACATCGATTTTTCAAAACAAAACATATATGCTATGAATACAGCTGGTCAATTAGCTATGGGTGCATTGGATGATAAGGAATTTAAAAAGTTCATTCAAGCTTTGTAAATGACTAATAATATTCAAGTTTTTGTAAAAAAAAAACAGTATTTTCTAATTGAAAATTTTTATTTTGAAAATAATGCGAGTTTTCGATTGGTGATATCAATTTTCGTATAGTAGTTTTAAAACAAAGTATTTATTTTTATACTTATTGCGTAAAAATGCTCAATGTTTTTAAAATTCAATCGGCTAATTTTGAGCATATACATCAAAATGGGTATAGCTTTGCTCAACTAAACTTAATAAAACTGAGCATATAAACAAGTTAGCCGTCATTATACAAAACTCCCGATATAAAAAGAAACTATGATAAATTTTGAAATTTTAATTGACGATGCTTTTTCGGTAATAACTGCTGATTCTTCTCTTACTCCAATTGAAAATAAAAGGGTTTTTAGCTTAATAAATTCATTTGAAGATGGGTTTTGGCATCATTCTAAATTTAATAAATTTATATGGAATAATATAAAAGAAACTGCATTAAGTTATAGAGAAAGACAATCATTGGCACTTGAAGGAGAAGATTCTCTATTAACAGAAGCAGCGATAAATTTAAGACTTTCAGAAAGTGAAAATGATATTGGACGTGGAAGTGAAATATCAGAAATTTTACTTTATGGAATAATGAAAAAATATTACAATGCTTTACCAATTATTCCTAAAATTTTCTACAAACAAAACACACAAGACAACGCAAAAGGCGCAGACAGTGTGCATATTGTAATTGAAAATGAAAACGAATTTTCATTATGGTTTGGCGAGTCTAAATTTTACAATTCAATAGAAAATGCAAGATTAGATGTAATTATTGATTCAGTAAAAGACTCGTTAACGCTTCGAAAAATAAAGAAAGAAAATAAGTTAATTACTAATCTTTCAGATATAAATGATTTTGAGGAAATTTCTACAGAATTAAGAGCAAAAATAGTCGAAACTCTTTCACAAGAACAATCTATTGATACAATAAAACCAATTTTAAATATTCCAATTCTATTGTTATATGAATGTAGCATAACAAATGGAGCAACACATTTAACAGAAGAATACAAAACCCAAATTATAAGTCATCATAAAGAAAGGGCAACAGAATATTTTAAAAGACAAATAAATATGTGCAATAATGTTGATTTATATTCCGAAATTAAGTTTCATATAATCCTTTTTCCAGTTCCTGAAAAGAAACCAATTGTGGATAAATTTATTGAGAAAGCACAAGTATATAGAAGTTAATTATGGAAGATATAGTATTTGATAATTGTCACAAAATAAACGATTTGCTAATTTCTAACAAAGATAATGAAGCAAGGGAAGAACTAATCAAACTTTTAGATTATCATAAAACCCAAAAGTTAGAATACACTCCATTAGTAAATCATTTAATTAGAGAAACAGGCTTATTTCCATATTTGCAACAAGAAACTTCAAATTGGGAAGAAAGGTATATTTATGAAATCTTCAAAGTTAATATCGGAGAAGAAAAACCAATTACGTTACATCGTGAACAATCATTTCTCTTAAAAAAACTTCTTGAAGGTAGAAATATTGCGGTAAGCGCACCGACAAGTTTTGGCAAAAGCTTTGTCATAGATGCTTTTATAAAAATAAGAAAGCCAAAAAATGTAATAATTATTGTTCCAACTATTGCATTGACAGATGAAACAAGAAGACGATTATACAAAAAATTCGCAAATGAATACAAGATTATTACAACCACAGAAGTAGAAATAGCAGAAAAAAATATTTTTATTTTTCCACAAGAAAGAGCTATAAATTATTTAGATAAGGTTGAGTTCTTTGATATAATGATTATTGATGAATTCTATAAAGCAAGTAGTTTATTTGACAAAACTAGATCTCCAAGTCTTGTTAAAGCAATTATAAAAATTGGTAGCAAATCCAAACAAAAATATTTTTTAGCTCCAAATATATCCACTTTAGAAGACAATCCTTTTACAGCAGATATGGAATTCATACAGTTAGACTTTAATACAGTCTTTTTGGAGAAATTTGAACTATATAAACAAATAAATAAAGATTTAGAATTAAAAAGCAATTTTTTAATCGACATTTTAAACCAAAAACAAACAAAATCTTTAATATATGCGGGTACATACACAAATATTGAAAATGTATCTAACCTAATTCTTTCTAGATACAAGGAAAAAAATAATGTCCTTTTAGACCAATTTGCAAATTGGTTAGGCAAAAATTACGATTATAATTGGAGTTTAACAAATCTAATAAAAAGAGGAACTGGAATACATAATGGCAGATTGCATCGCTCTTTAAGTCAAATACAAGTTAAATTATTTGAAGACAAAAAAGGTATTAGCAATATAATTTCTACATCTTCAATTATTGAAGGTGTTAATACATCAGCAGAAAATGTAATCATTTGGATGAATAAAAATGGAAGTTCAAACCTAAATGACTTTACATATAGAAACATTATTGGTAGAAGTGGTAGGATGTTTCAGCATTTTATAGGTAAAGTATATATTTTAGATAAACCACCAGTTAATACGCAAACTGCATTGAATATCGAATTTCCAGAAGGAATATTAGGAGATTTAGACAGCCAAAAATATGATAAATTGTTAACTAAAGAGCAAGTAGCCAAACTTATTCTTTATCAAGATGAAATGGGTGGAATTCTTGGAGTAGAGGTATATAACAAGCTAAAAAATGAATCCGTTTTCCAGTCTAGCAATTCAGAATTAATTAAATCAATTGCAATTGATATGTTAATAAATCCTGAAAGTTGGAATGGCCTTTCATATTTAAATTCCACAACTAGAAGTCAATGGGATAAATCATTATACAAAATAATTAATTTACAACCTGGCAATTGGGAAACAAAAAATAGCACATTTGTTGAGTTTATTAAAATTTTAAGAAACAATTGGTTTAAATCTATTCCTGAATTATTAAAAGATTTAGAACCACACGACGTAGGTATTGATGAGTTTTTTAAACTTGAAAAAAACGTAACTTTTAAATTTGCTTCTCTTTTAAAAGATGTTAATGTGCTTCAAAAAGAATTGCTAAAAGGTAAAAATTATGATATATCAAAATTTATAGCATACATATCTCACGCATTTCTACCAACTGTAGTTTTTCAACTTGAGGAATATGGATTACCAAGAATGCTTTCAAAAAAAATTCATAATTCAAGAATCATAAATTTTTACAATCAAGACTTAACAATACATAATGTAATCGAAATCTTTAATTCAATTGGTATAAATGAAATTAAAAAGAATGTAAAATTAGATGAATTTGATTTATATATTTTAGAGTATTTTTATGACGGAATAAAAGTAAATAGAAATAACGACGCCTAACAGCGGTTTTAAGAAATTGGGGTTTTAGGCTAAATTTAAAGTTTGTTTTGTACTTTTGATTTTCGGTGTTCAATCGAAAGTTCGGGCTTACAAATCCCCAACTTCTTAAAGCCGCTAAACGTTAGTGGCAAGCGTCAACGAACCCAATCTTAAAATGGACATAATAAGTAAAAAAACAAGATCAGAATTTAAAGATTTCTTCGTTACAACAACATTGAGAGAAATTAGTAAATATTTCGACAATCATGATGTTCCATATACCGAACATCCAGAAAATACGGATTATGGAGGTCAAAGAAGAACTCTAGTCGAAAATTATTACACTGGAATTGATTGGACAAATCCAAATCAATGCAGAAAAATATTGAATGTTTATGAAGATATACTTATTGACTTAAGAGACAATAGAGATTCGTGGAATAGTGATGATAGAAGGAAATGGCTTGAAAATCTAACCAAATTTTTACTGCGAGATGGTTTTGCTTTTGAAAATGGAAAATTATCATCTGTTGGACAAATTGTAAACTTTGAAGATTTACAAAATGCAACTGACTTACTCGATAAAACTCATTTTCAAGAATATATAGAACGAATTAAAAAATCTATTACCGAAGACCCAAGCCTTGCAATAGGTTCAACAAAAGAATTGGTCGAATCAACGCTAAAAACTATCTTAAATCAAATGGAAATTCCGTTTGATAAAGTTGATGATGTTCCAAAACTTCTAAAAAGTGTACAGAAAGCATTAGAACTTGTGCCAGACAATGTAGATGATTCAAAAAAAGGAGCAGAAATAATAAAAATCTTATTGAGCAATTTGGGTCAAGTAGTTATAAAACTTACAGAATTACGTAACCTATACGGAACAGGACATGGAAAAGAAAAAGCAAGAAATGGATTAAGTGATAGACATGCTAAATTAGCTGTTGGTGCAGGAATTACTTTATCAACATTTTTGCTTGAGACATTTGAATTAAGAAGAAATAAATAAACGCCAGCCACTATCAGCCGTTTGGCAAGATTGCGAATTTTGCAGTAAATTCACTTATGCATTTTGCTAAAATTTTTATCTGTAATAGAATAAAAAAAGTCCCGTAGTTCCCAACCTAGAAAAGCCCCAAACCACTATCCCAAATTATTATCAAAACGCAAAATGAACACAATTTCTAAAAACATGTTTCAGTAGCACAAGGTATTTTTTACTTTCCTATTAAAGTTTTTTGTATGCTATTTAGTGGCTACAGTGCTGTAAATAATTTTATTTTTAATTAAATAAATCAAATTTTTAATTGTTTATTTAGTATAATAATCTCAAAAATAGCTATTTCTGCCACAATTTTTTTTACTAATTAAATATAAAAGGGCTAATTAAGCCCTTTTATATTTTATCTCAAGAAAATTACTGTAGAAAAGCATATTTTGAAATCCTCAAAGCATTTACTTCTTTTTCAACTTTGATATAATTAAAAAATATTTTTTCAGTTTTATGTCCAGAAATAGCCATAATATCGTGAGGTGGTATACCAGAATAATATGCATTAGTACAAAATGACCTTCTAGCGGTGTGTGTACAGATAAATTTATATTTTGGTTCTAAACGTTCTACTTGAGTGCCTCCCTCTGTTCTAATAAATTTGTAATTCTCTTTAATATCAGCTCTTTTACAAATTGATTTTATATGTTCGTTTATTGTGTTTTGGTGAAGATATTTTGGTAAGTTACCCTCTCTTTTATCTAAAATTCTTTTAATAACAGAATTGATTGGTATAACAACAAAATTTGAAGTTTTAGATTGTTTAATACGAATAAATTGAGTTTCATCTTGTGTAATTATTTCAGGTTTTTTCAAGAAGTTTAATAAATCGCCTATACGCAATCCTGTATTACATCCTATTAGAAAGATATCTCTTGTAATATTTAGTTCTTCATCATTTAAAACTAAATTTTCAATTCTCAATAATTCATCTTGATTTAAATAGGGGTGATTAATAACCTCAGTTACCTTTGAGAAATAATTTTTCTTAAATTCTAGATTAGTATGTTTATCTTCATCATATGCATATCCCATAACTGTTTTTAGTTTTTGAATCACTGTCCCAATATAGTTTTTGGTGTATTTTTTTTCATTGGTTAAATAGTCAATAAATTCATTGTAAAACCCTCTATTAATATCGTCAAAATTTAAGTTTTTTATTTTCTTATAAATCAAGAACTTTTTAACAACATTTAAAGAACTTTTTAGAGTATTTAATGTTCCTTTAGTAAGTATTTTTTTTGAAAATGGTGAATTGTTTTTTGAGTAAAATTCTAAAAACCATTCGTAATATTTTATGAAATCTTTGTTGGTATCTAAATCTTTTTGATTTTTGCTAAAAGGATTACTTTGAAATTTTGAAATTGGTTTTTCAAATATGTCAAATACTTTTGCAAACATACTTTTAATAGAATCTATTTCTATTTCCTTTTCATTTTCTTTGTAAAGAAAATCGTTTAACAAATTTTCAAATTCTGATAATTTACTATTAATAAGTTTTGCATTGAATGTTGAAGAGGGTAACTTCATTTTTTGTTTGTTACTATCCCAATCTTTATCGGAATTAATTACAAAATTGGTTGATGCTCTAAATCTTGAATTTTTTCCATGTCTAAATTCAAATTGGATAGTACTTTTTTCACTACCTTTACGAAGATAAAATTTCGTTTTCATACTTTAAAAAATTAAATTGTTACTTTTTTTAAAGTTATAAATGAGTTGTTTTTTATCCAATTCGTGTGACCATTTTTGTGTCCATTTAGGTCCTATTTTGGCAATTTGTGTCCACTTTTTTGAAAAACAACTTTTTCAAAGTATCAATAAAACCGCTACAAAGCCAATAAAACCATAAAAAACCTTCTAAGAACAACATTCAGACGAGGTCACAAATTATTCCCAAAACATTGAAATTTCATGTTTTGGGATTTTTTTTTGCCTTAATTTCCATTACTTTCCAAACAAAAACAACAATGAAATATGTATCTTATGAAGAGATCTATCCTAATATTTTATTGTTTTTGTAGAATAAACTCTACATTTTTAATTATCTTGCGCCCTTAATTTTGATAACTTTTTTTTATTTCAGAATTTAAGTAATTAACAATAAAATATTGACATGAAAAAATTTGTTTTTTTAATTCTTTTATTACTCTCGGGAAGCCTTTATTCTCAAGGTGTTTTCTTTAAAATGGGGAAAAATTATTCTTCATTTTCTTATAAAAATAATACGCCCTTTGCCGATAAAATTAAAATTAACGGAACGGGTAGTAGCTATGAGTTGGGTTATACAATGCCATTAAAATTTAAAGATTTTTCTTATTTGGGGAGTATAACTCTTAACGATTACAACGGAACAAGTGAATCGAAAACAAATAATTTAGATTATAAAACGTCGTATATTGGTTTACAAAATGCGGTTAATTACCAGTTTTTTGATTCTTTTTATTTTTTCATTAGCGCAAAAGCAGGTTTAAATATGTCAACCATCATTTATGGAAAACAACAAGTAAATAATTCGACTTTTAATCTAACCGACAACAAAGATTTTTCAGGTTTAATATTACAACCCGTTTTAGGTTTAGATGCCAAATATTATATTTCTAAATCAGGATATTTAAGCTTAGGGTGTAATGTAGCAAAAAGTATTTCATTAAATCCTACAGCAGATAAAGTTTCATTTAATACGTTCCAAATCCTTTTTGGAGGTTATTTCGAATTGAATAAAGACAAACATTTATGAGAAAAATAGTTTACTTAATTGCCTTATTTTGCACTTCGTTTTTCTATGCACAAACAAGTGGAATTACATATCAAGCCGTAATATATTATCCAAATGGACAAAATATTCCTGGAGTTGATATTCAAAAAAGTCCGATGGCTAATAAATCGGTTTGTTTGCAATTTTCATTAACAGATGATCTATCGCAGTTAGAATATCAAGAAGTAATTCAAACAACTACTGACGAATTTGGTATGGTTAATTTGATTATTGGATCTGGAAATCAAACAGGAGGATACGCAAGTTCGTTCAATGCAATCGTTTGGAATGCAAATATCAAAAAATTAAAAGTGCAATTAGATGTTAATGGTACTTGTCAGCAATTTGTTGTTTTAAGTGATAATCCGCTTTCGGCAGTTCCTTTTGCATATGCTGCTGTTACTGCAAATAGTGTTTCTGGAGTGGTTTCAATTCAAAATGGAGGTACAGGTGCATCAAATTTAGCAGGTGCAAAAATTAATTTACAAATTGATAATGTCGATAACACTTCAGATAGTAATAAGCCTATTTCAATTGCTACTCAAGCAGCTTTAGATACAAAAGAAAACTCAGCGAATAAATCGACAACTACTTCTTTAGGTACAAGTGATGTGTTTTTCCCAACACAAAATGCCGTAAAGACTTATGTTGATACGAATATTGCTACTGTAAATGCTTCAAATACAGCACTTCAAGCAACCATTACTGCCAACGCAACAGCTGCTTCAACCGCAATTGCAGCAGTACAAGCCGATGTTGATGCTAATGAAACAGCTGCAAATACGGCATTAGCTTTAAAAGAAAACTCAGCGAATAAATCTACTACTACTGCATTAGGAATTAGTGATGTGTTATTCCCAACACAAAATGCAGTAAAAACCTATGTAGATACCAATATTACTACAGTTAACGCAAATAATACAGCACTTCAAGCAACAGTTACTGCAAACGCAACAGCCGCAAATACGGCATTAGCTTTAAAAGAAAACTCTACAAATAAATCTACTACTACTGCATTAGGAACAAGTGATGTGTTATTCCCAACACAAAATGCGGTTAAAACCTATGTAGATACCAATATTACTTCAGTTAACGCAAATAACACAGCACTTCAAGCAACAGTTACTGCAAACGCAACAGCCGCAAATACGGCTTTAGCTCTAAAAGAAAACTCAGCGAATAAATCTACAACTACTGCATTAGGAACAAGTGATGTATTATTCCCAACTCAAAATGCTGTTAAAACTTATGTAGATGCACAAGTGGCTTCGGCAACCATTGCAGATGCAGATGCTTCTACAAAAGGTAAGATACAATTAACAGGTGATTTAGGTGGAACGGCAGGATCTCCTACAGTTCCAGGTTTATTAAATAAAGAAAACTCGGCAAATAAATCGACTATTACTACTTTAGGTACAAGTGATGTGTTATTCCCAACACAAAATGCGGTAAAAACGTATGTTGATACAAATATTACTACAGTAAACTCAAATAATACAGCATTACAAGCAACTGTTACTGCAAACGCAACAGCTGCTGCAACAGCAATTGCAGCAGTACAAGCGGATGTTGATGCAAATGAAACAGCTGCAAATACGGCATTAGCTTTAAAAGAAAACTCAGCGAATAAATCTACTACTACTACTTTAGGTACAAGTGATGTTTTATTTCCAACGCAGAATGCGGTTAAAACCTATGTTGATACGAATATTACTACAGTTAACTCAAGTATTACTTCACTTCAAGCAACTGTTACTTCAAATGCAACTTCAGCTACAACTGCAATTGCAACAGTTCAAGCCGATGTCGATGCTAATGAAACAGCTGCAAATACGTCCTTGGCATTAAAAGAAAATTCGGCAAATAAAACGCTCGATTTAACAACAGTTGATGGAACATCGGATATAAAATTTCCATCGGCAAAAGCAACAAAAGATTATGTTGATTCTCAAATATCAACAGGTGTTGTAGATGCAAGTACCACCGTGAAAGGGAAAGTGCAATTAGCAGGAGATTTAACAGGTATTGCAACAGCACCAGAAGTAGCAGCTGGCAAAATTACTACGATTAAGCTTGCTAATGATGCTGTTACAACCGCAAAAATTACAGATGCTAATGTTATATACTCTAAAATTCAAGATGTTACTAATGATAAAGTACTTGGTAATTTTTCTGGAAGTACCGGAGTTGTTCAAGAATTGGCTACAACTGGATCAGGCGATGTAGTAAGAGCGACTTCACCTACTTTAGTAACACCAGTTTTAGGAGTGGCTGCAGCTACAAGTGTAAACGGAACAACTATTCCGACTTCAAAGACTTTAGTGGTAACTACCGATAAATTAAATGTGATGGCAGCTACAACTTCAGCTGAATTAGCAGGAGTTATTTCAGACGAAACAGGAACAGGAGCCTTAGTTTTTGCAACTTCACCTACTTTAGTAACACCTGATTTAGGAACACCTTCAGCAATAGATTTATCAAACGCAACTGGGTTACCAATTGCAACTGCTGTAACTGGAATTTTACCAGGAGCTAATGGAGGAACAGGAGTTGATAATTCTGGAAAAACAATTACTTTAGGAGGGAATTTAACCACCTCAGGTGCTTTTATCACTACATTAACTGCTACAGCAGCTACCAACGTTACGTTGCCAACTACAGGTACATTAGCAACATTGGATGGCACAGAAACTTTAACCAATAAGACCTTAACCAGTCCAACCATGACTTCACCTGTATTGGGTACGCCAGTTTCAGGGACATTGACCAATGCAACAGGATTACCAATTTCAACTGGTGTAAGTGGATTAGGAACTGGAGTAGCTACAGCTTTAGCAACA
>NZ_JBEIET010000004.1:0-45077 GCF_040382755.1 Flavobacterium sp. | reverse complement strand
TAAATCCCAAATCGTAAATTACTTCGGGCTTACAATTTCCACATCACTAAACGCAATCGCACCTCGAACCACACCTTGAATGGTTGTTTTTAACGCATCAATAATATGAATTTTTAATTCGTTTTTAGAGAAAATTAAACTCACTTCTCTTGATGGTTTTGGGTTAACAAACTGTTTTAGTTTGGATTTGTTTTTTTCGTTTAAATCTAAGGTATGTAAATAGGGAAGTAGTGTAGTCCCCAAACCTTCATCAGATAATTTAATTAAAGTTTCAAAGCTTCCACTTTCTAGTTGAAAATGATTTTCACCAATAAAATTATTGTTTTTACAAAGATTCAATACACTATTTCTAAAGCAATGTCCGTCTTGTAAAAGCAATATTTTTTCCACATCTAAATCAGCAACTTCAATTTCTTTTTTTGCTTTATTAAGACTGTTATCCGGTATATATGCAACAAAAGGCTCGTAATACAATACAATTTCCTTAAGTTTTTCTTCATCTAAAGGCGTAGCGGCAATGGCACAATCTAAATGACCATTTTTTAATTTGGTAATAATATCTGCCGTGTTTAATTCTTCTACAATTAAATTTACTTTTGGATACTTTTTAATGAATGTATTTAAAAACATAGGTAGTAATGTAGGCATAATAGTAGGAATCATACCAATACGAAAATCGCCACCAATGTATCCTTTTTGTTGGTCTACAATGTCTTTAATTCTATTTGCTTCGTTTACGATGTTTTTAGCTTGTATAACGATTTTATTACCTACTTCTGTTAAACCGATCGGTTTTTTAGTTCTATCGAAAATTTGAATCCCTAATTCGTCTTCTAATTTTTGAATTTGCATACTTAATGTCGGCTGCGTCACAAAACATTTTTCGGCAGCTAATGTAAAATTTTTGTTTTCGGCTACGGCTAATACGTAGTAAAGTTGGGTAATGGTCATTATATCAATATTTGTGATAAAAGTAAAAATTTCTATTGTAAAAAACTATTGTTTAAGAAAAGTTTATAAAAAAACTCTGAAAACAATCCAGAGTTTTTAAAATATTATAAATCGTAATATATTATTTAATATTGTTTTGATTCAAACTTAATTTATAAATTTAAAAAATTAAATTTAGTTTTTTAATTCATTAACTTCTATGTTTTTAATTTTATTTTGATAAATAGGGATTTTTAATCCTAAATGTGCATCGAATGCTTTAGTTTCAGAAAGCAATGCGCTTACTATAGAACCAGAACCTACAAATAAAGGACCAAATCTAAATCCGAAACCAGCTTGTAAACCAGAATATTCTAAATAACTAATTGGTGTATATACACTCAACCATTTTGCTTCATATCGTGGAGTTATACTAACATTGTTATTTATGTATGAAGAGTTTTTAACTTCTGCAGCAACAGCACTAAAATCAGTATTTAGGTTTAAATAAAAACTTTTGTTCATTCTCCAATCTGCATTTAAATGAATCGCAGTTGGCAATTTAAATTTCACTGATTTTGTTTGACTAATTGTATTGTACAAATTATTGAAACTCGGATTGGCATTATATTGTGCGTCTGTATAAGTAGTATTTACATTATAAACATTTACAGTTGCGTCATTATAATGTATAGCCCCAATATCTGTTATAGAAACACCTAATTTGAACTTATATTTATTTTGTTCTTTATGATAGTTTGTTACACCATCTTTGTTAGTGTATTTGTATTTTTGATGGTCTGGACGATATTCGTATGTAAATCCTAAATCAGCACCAAAACCTGTTCCAACATTTTCAGTTGGATCTTCAAAATTATCAATAGAATTCAAATTTCCGGATTCTAAATATCCAGAAGATGAAAATGTGCTTGTGTTCGGATCTCCTGTATAATTGAAGGCTAAATTAATATTATTTGCTTTTGCATACCCGGTAAACAATCCATAAAGGTATTTTGCTGAAAAACCACCTTTTAAGAAATGTTGATCATTATCCATTATAATTCGGGCATATGAAGCACCAAACTCTGCCCAAGAATTGGCAGCAATGCTAAAATTTTGATTATTTATTTGGTAACTTACATTATTTTCATTTTGAATTTCATTTAATGTGTTACTATTAATATTACTTAGATGTGAAATACTTCTAACTCTAGTAAATAATGCTACAGAACTTTTTCTATTTAAATTGAACATAAATGAAGGTCCAAGAACATCAAAGTTTGTTAAAAAATTATTTGAACTCGATGGATATAGTTTTGCATCTTTTTCAAATTCATAATCACTTTTCATTAAGTCACCAAATTTAACGCCATAATAATCATTTGTTGCTAATCCGCTAAATGAAAATAAGTTGATATCTGCTCGAAATCGACTATCAACAATATTTGCAGGATTATTAAGCACTGCATGTACTCCGGCATAGTTGTCATTTAAATAGCCAAAATAACTTTGTGCATTAGCAAAACTTAAACAAAAGAATACAACTGTAAATAGAATTTTGTTTTTCATAAGAGAAAATTAAATTAGTAAAATCTCGGAAAAGTGTTTATAAAATCTCAAATCGAAAATTTATTAATATACTTCCGATTCTTTTAACTTTTCTGTATTGGCAACTAATTGTAATTCGTCAATAAATTTGTGAATTTTTCCAGACATTACACCGTCCATATCAAAAACATCTACGCCAATTCTATGGTCGGTTACACGTCCTTGTGGGTAATTGTAGGTTCTAATTTTAGCCGAACGGTCTCCTGAACTAACTTGAGAAGTTCGAGTTTTCGCATCTTCTTCTTGTTTTTTCGCCAATTCTTGTTCGTATAAACGAGAACGTAAAACAGTTAACGCTTTATCTTTATTTTTATGTTGCGATTTTTGATCCTGACATTGCGCTACTAATCCAGAAGGAATGTGAGTCAAACGTACTGCCGATTTAGTAGTATTTACAGATTGTCCTCCAGGTCCTGAAGAACAAAAGAAATCCACACGAACATCATTCATATCTATTTGCACGTCAAATTCTTCTGCTTCTGGTAAAACCATAACTGTAGCTGCTGAGGTGTGCACACGACCTTGTGTTTCTGTTTGAGGAACACGTTGTACGCGATGTACACCAGCTTCATATTTTAAAGCACCGTACACATCTTCTCCGGTTACTTCAAAAATCACCTCTTTAAATCCACCAGAAGTTCCATCACTCATATCTACTACAGAACATTTCCAACCTCGACCTTCGCAATATTTGGTATACATACGGTATAAATCTCCAGCAAAAATAGACGCTTCATCACCACCAGTACCGGCACGAATTTCAACCATTACATTTTTTGCGTCTTCTGGATCTTTAGGAATCAACATAAATTTGATTTCTTCTTCCAATAAAGGCAAACGTTCTTTAGCTTCTTCTAATTGCATTTTAGCCATTTCTACCATTTCGGCATCAGAACCATCTGCAATTATTTCTTGTGCTTCTTTAATATTAGCATCAAGATTAATATATTCTTCACGTTTTTCTACTAATGCGTTTAAACTTTTGTATTCCTGATTTAATTGTACATAACGCTTTTGGTCGGCAATAACATCAGGTTGAATAATCAAATCTGATATTTCGTCGAAACGTTGTTTTACGTATTGTAATCTATCTAACATCTCTTCATTATTTTGGAATGCAAAGTTACAAAAAAAAGTAATCTGTTATATAGTTTATTGCGATTTGTAGAAATATGTTTCTAAATTAAATTGCACTAAACTGCTTTTCTACTGCCAACTATTTAATTTTATTTTTTGTTTTTGAAGTATAATTTAGAAAATGGTATTAAAAAAAAGATATTATTTGTTAAAAATAAATTTATGATTTATCTTTGACAAGAATTCACAAATAAAATTCCGGAAAATATGTTTGAATTTCAACAGTATTTAGGCTTTATACTTTTCTTAACCATTTTAACTATAGGTTTTTGGTTAATGTTTTTTCTTGTAGGATTTGTTCAATATTGGATTGGCGGATCATTAATAGAATTATACAAAGAAAAGAAAGCAAAAAAATTAGCTGAACAAGAAAAGTAATTTTCTTAAGTTAATAAAAAATCCCGATTCGTACGAATCGGGATTTTTTTATTTTGTATTAGAATTCTCCGCCACCGCCTTCTTGTTGTTCAAGGCTTTTTGGTTTTATTTCTTTTTCGTTTTTCAGTTTATTAAATCGGTAGGTAAACGAAACCGTTACTTGTCGAACTCTCCATTGCATTTCGCTATATGAATTTACAGTTGGTAATTGTAAATCTTGAATTCTTTTTCTTGAATTAAAAACGTCACTCACATTAAGTGAAATGGTAGCTTTTTCTTTTAAAACATCTTTACTAAAAGCCAAATTCATACTTGCAATTCCTAATGTTTTCCCTTGTGCTGTTTTTTGTCCAGCGTTATATGTTCCGTTAGTTTGCCAATCAATTTTATAAGGTAAATTAATTTTAGACGTTAATCGAGCAGTCCAAGTACTTGATTTGAAATTGAAATTTTGATTTACCAAAGTATTATTAGAATTTATAAATTGATAATTTCCTTTCGTTTCATTATAAAAATAATTGACGTTTGAATTTAATTTCCACCATTTTTTTACACTATAATTAAAGGTAACTTCCATTCCAATTCTATTGTCTTCACCTAAATTAAAAGGTGTATTCAAAATTACTGGAATTCCATTTATAAATTGTCCACTTTCTTTTCTAACAATTTGAAATGCATCTGTAGTGTGATTGTAATACGCAGAAGTGCTTAGTGTGATTTTATCCCATTTTTTCAAATAGCCAATGTCAAATGCGTCTGTGAAGGATGGATCTAATTTTGGATCTCCTATGAATAAATTGATATTACTGGTGTACGAAGAGAACGGATTAATAAATCGATCTCTTGGACGGGTAATTCTTTTACTATAATTTAAGGAAATATTAGAATCGTTATTTAATTCGTATGTTAAAAATAAACTTGGAAAAAAGTTGTTGTAATTTCTTGTGTTTAAATCATTTGTTAGTAACTGATTGATTTCCAAATTGGTGTTTTCCAATCGTAACCCTCCTAAAACAGATAACTTTTTAAAGAATTTAGTTCCTAATTGAGTGTAAATAGCACTAACATTTTCAATATACTCAAAATTATTTGTAAATCCAGGAATATTTGTGTATGAACTATTTTGATTTACGCGTTCTAAAACTTCATAATTACTTGTAGAATTTGTATAACTTCCTCTGTAACCAGCTTCAAACTGTAAGTCTTTGGTTATAGGTAAAACATAGTCAGCCTGAATTAAATTTCTAGTTTGTCTACCAATTTTTGAAGTTGTTTCGTCCGATACAAATGTATTTGTTTCTAAAATACTTCCATAAATAGTTGAAAATTCATCTTCTTCGCTTAAAGAAAAGGATGCGTCAATTGTTAATTTGTGTCCATCCTTTTTAAATTTCTTTATAAAATTAGAAGTGTATTCTACTGCTTCATTTCTAGTAAGTGATTGGTTGTCTCTGAAACGCGTAAATAAAAAGTTACTCCTATTTAATGTATAATTTTTGTAGGTTACATCTTCAAAATTTTTACCGTCGTTGTTTCTATAATTGATACTATTTGTCCAAGTTGCCGATTTGTCTTTGTTTAGAAATACTTCCATACCAAAATTAACATTGACTCCATCGCTAAATCTATTGGCATTTCTACGCTCTTCAATATAGGTATTTGCCACAAAATTTTCTTGATTGATTTTGGTATTTCCTGGATTGTTTCTGTCATTATAAGCTAAAGTTGCAAATAAGTTGTAAGTATCTGATTTTGAATTGATATTTGCAGAAATACCTTGATTTTTAGGATCTCCAGCAGTTGCAATTACCGTTCCGTTGATTCCTTTATTTTTTCCTTTTTTAAGGATAATATTTAAAATACCACCACCACCTTCAGCATCGTATCGCGCTGATGGATTGGTAATTACTTCAACTTTTTCAATAGCGTCTGCAGGAAGCATTCGTAAGGCATCGGCGACATTTATGGCAGTTGAAGGTTTTCCATCAATTAAAACACGTACACTTTCATTACCACGCAAACTAATATTTCCTTCAACATCAACCGCAACACTTGGTATGTTGTCTAAAACGTCACTAACCGTTCCGCCTTTTACCATTAAATCTTGTCCAACATTGTAAACCTTTTTATCTAATTTAATATCAACCGACGTTTTTTCACTTCGAATTACGACTGTCTCAATTTGGTTTGAATCAGATTCTAAGGCAATATTTCCCAAATTTGAATCTGAAGTAATATTTTGGTTTACTTTTTCTTGAGTTTTAAATCCAGGAAATTCGTATTTAAAATTATAAGTTCCGTTGTTTAATTCGATGCTGAAGTTTCCATTTGCATCAGAAGTGCCTCCAGTAATAATTTTTTTAGTATCCGATTTTGAAATCGTAATTACAGCGAATTCTATAGGTTTTGTAGTTTCTTTATCGATAATTTTTCCAGTAACAATTACTTTTTTTAACGAAATTTGAGAGATGGCTGTAGTACTAACGAATAAGAAAGTTAGTAGCAGCATTGATTTTTTAAATAACATATTTTGTGACATTTTACAGTACAAATGTAGTGTTCTGGATTCAAACAAGTATTAAAACTATGTTAAATCATTTTATAAAATTGTGTTTATTAATTCCGATGGTCTCGCAATTACCGCTTTTTCTCCATTAATTACGATAGGTCTTTCAATTAGTTTTGGAAATTGCAACATCGCTTCAATTATTGCTTTATCTGTCAAATTTTTGCCTTTAAAATTTTCAATCCAATCTCTTTCCTTAACTCTTACCAATTCAATTGGTTTGATTTTTAATTTTTTAATAATTGTTTCTAACTCAGTATAAGTAAGCGATTTTTCCAGATAATGTATGGTTTCAAAGGGTATTTTAAGGTTTTCTAAAAAACAAACACCTTCTCTGGATTTCGAACATCTTTTGTTGTGATAAATGGTTAACATAAATATTTTTTTTACAAAGGTAATAATTGTAATTTAGTGGTCTTAAAAATTCGTAATATGTATATAGAACAATTGCAAAAGTTTAAAATTAATTTATGGTCTTATACTATAATTCCATTTCTTTTTTTAGCTTTAATGGTAACAAATTATATTTCATCAGAAGGTGTTGATACAAATGAAGTGATAAAAAAAACGATTGAAAAGTATGGAATAAATGGTACTTTTATAATGCTTGTTGCACCTTTATCATTTATGTTATTTATTGTTTTGTTTTATAACAAATTCATTCAAAATAATTCCTTACGCATATTAACTACGTCTCGTCCAAAAATCGATTGGTCAAGAGTTTTTTTCTCATTTGGAGTTTGGGGAGGTATTACGATAATTACAACCATTATAGGTTATTATAGTGCTCCAGAAGATTTTGTAGTTCAATTTAATCCTGAAAAATTTGCTGTTTTTGTTGTGTTGGCTGTCCTTTTAATTCCTTTTCAAGCGAGTTTTGAAGAATATTTATTTCGTGGACATATGTTACAAGGTTTAGGTTTGGCTACAAAAACAAGATGGGTGCCACTGTTAGTTACTTCATTTTTATTTGGAATAATGCATATTGGCAACCCAGAAGTTGATAAAATGGGTATGATTATTATGTTTTATTATATTGGAACGGGTTTGTTTTTAGGTATTTTAACGTTAATGGATGAAGGCTTGGAATTAGCGTTAGGATTTCACGCAGCAAATAATTTAATTGGCGCATTGTTGGTTACTTCCGATTGGTCGGCATTTCAAACGCATTCTATTTTAAAAGATGTTTCTGTACCAAGTGCTAATTTTCAGATATTTATCCCGATTTTAGTGATTTTTCCATTTTTACTTTATATTTTTTCCAAAAAGTACAAATGGAATAATTGGAAAGAAAAACTTTTCGGAACCATAAAACCAATTCAAGTATCAGAATAATGAATCAAATTATTCATCCCGATTTTAAATTAAACGGAAAAAGTTTTACGTATATAGAACTTTTAGCCGAAGCTTTATATTTAAAAGAAAACGGACAATTATTTGAAAAAGCAATTGGGAATTTTCTATTGGATTGGTTGAATACTGAATCCTTTATTATGGTGCAAACTTCTGGTTCTACTGGAATACCAAAGCAAATTGTCTTACAAAAATCGGCTATGATCGCTTCTGCCAAAGCAACAGGATTGTTTTTTAACTTACAACCAAAAAACACCGCTTTATTATGTTTGTCAGCCAATTATATTGCAGGAAAAATGATATTGGTTCGTGCTATTGCTTTAGGATTGCATTTAGATACAATTGATCCAACAAGTGAACCATTATCTACAAAAAAGTACAATTTTACAGCAATGGTTCCTATGCAGGTGCAAAAATCATTATCAAAATTACATTTGGTTGATAAAATATTAATTGGTGGTGCAAAAGTGAGTTATAGTTTATCAGAAAGTATCTTAAAAACCAATTGCAATGCTTTTGAATCGTATGGAATGACGGAAACCATTTCGCATATTGCCATTAAAAAAATAGGAGCAAATGCATTTACAGTTTTACCAAATGTAATAATATCTGTAGATGAAAGAAGTTGTTTGGTGATTGAAGCATTAGAACTTTCTAAGAAAAAAATTATTACAAATGATATTGTAGAAATCCTAAATGCAACTCAATTTGTGTTAAAAGGACGAATTGACAATGTAATTAATTCTGGAGGCATCAAAATTTTTCCAGAAGAAGTAGAAGAAATACTTGCTAAATTCATTCCAGTTCCATTTTTTGTTGCCAGTAAACCAGATGATATTTTAGGCGAAAAAGTAATTCTTGTGCTTGAAGCCACTCCGTTTTCTTTTGATAATAGCGTGTTTTCAGAATTATCAAAATACCAAATACCTAAAGAGATTCTTTTTTTAGAGTCATTTGTAAGAACAGAAACGCAAAAAATCAATAGAAAGAAATCATTGGAAAAATTAGTGTAAACAAATACTTTTCAATATATTATTTTCTTTCCACTTTAATATAAAACTGATTGGTTTTTACTGTAACGTCTTCCAAAACTACCTTTTTATCCACTTTAATCTCTTGATTTTCAGTAGTGGCTTGTAAACGTGTTGTTTTTTCGTTAATGATAATATCAACGGGCATTTTAAAATCGGCAGTTACATTTTCCCATTTATAATTCAGTTTATTATTAGATTTTGAGAGTACCAATTTCGGAATTTTTGTAGTCGTTAAATACTGTTGAAATACAGAAGTTAAATCGATACCACTTTCTTTATTAAAGAAATTAATTACTGTTTTCGTATCAATAATTTGTTTTTTGTAGGTTTCAGAGTAATCGTAAAGTAATTTCCACCATTTTACATCATCATTAATAATATGTCTAATGGTATTCAGCATTAAGGCACCTTTGTAATACATATCGCCACTCCCTTCTCGGTTGACACCAAATTGACCAATAATTGGACGGTCGTTTCGTACACTTCTTGATTGTCCGTTTACATATTTTATGGCTTCCTCATATCCTTTAATACATTCAATAAAAACGGTTTCTGTGTAGGTTGTAAAGCCTTCGTGAATCCACATATCGGCGATGTCTTTACTTGTAATACTGTTACCAAACCATTCGTGTCCGGTTTCGTGAATCGTAATATAATCGAAAAACATTCCGGCACCCGTTCCTGATAAGTCCATTCCAAGATACCCTTTTTTGTACTTATTTCCGTATGCTACAGCACTTTGGTGTTCCATACCTAAATAAGGCGTTTCCACTAATTTATAACCGTCTTCAAAAAATGGATATTTCCCAAATTTCGATTGAAAGCAATTCATCATCGGTTTCACATCATTTTCAAAATGTTTACGAGCTGTTTCTTCGTTGTATCGCAACACATAATAATCTAAATCCAGACCTTCGTGATTATCGTGAATATGCACATAATCGGCAATGTTTACTGTAATATCATAATTATTAATTGGGTTTTTTACTTCCCAATCCCAACGCGTATAGCCGTCTTTTAAATCGGTTGAACCTAAAAATCTTCCGTTGGAAACATTCATTAATCCGTTTGGTACGGCTACTTTTATGCTGGCGCCATTGTCAGGTTCATCCGTTTGCGAATCTTTACAAGGGTACCATAAACTCGCACCGGTTCCTTGCACAGCCACACCAATCCAAGGATTTTGTTTTTTATCTTTTGTAAATACAAAACCACCATCCCAAGGTGCATTTTTAGCAATGATAGGATTTCCATAGTACGAAATTCTTAATTTATAGATTTCTCCTTTTTTTAATATTTTCGGAAAATGAATAAATACGGCGTTAAATTCTCTTTTAAATTCAATTTTAGGTGTATTATCTAAAGTTATTCCATCAAGTACCATATTTTCAAACAAATCCACTTGGATTTTATTTGTATCATCGTCAACTTTAAATGTTATCGTGTTGGAACCAAATAGCCATTTTTTTTCAGGATCAATTCTAATGTCTAAATCATATCGCAACACATCATAACACGTTCTTTCTTCACGAAGTCCACCTTGTAGCGAATCTTTACGAGAAAATTCTTGTGCTTCAATTTGTTTGAAAACGAATAGAAAAAGGGTAAATAGTAGTATTTTTTTCATAGTAAAGAAAGTAAATTTAAAATATGAAACGTAATTTATAAATTATAAAGATGCTTTCAGCAATACAAGTTTGCGAATTTTTACTGATAACTTATTACTGAACACTGCCAACTAAACCTGAATCACACCTAAATTAAATTTCTTTTCAATAGGCGAGTGGTTGGCGGCTTCAATTCCCATAGAAATCCAAGTTCTGGTATCTAATGGGTCAATAATAGCATCGGTCCATAATCTGGAAGCGGCGTAATAGGGCGACACTTGCGCATCATATTTGGCTTTAATTTTATCAAATAATTCTTTTTCTACTGCTTCATCTACAACTTCTCCTTTGTTTTTTAAAGAAGCGGCTTCAATTTGTGCGAGTACTTTTGCAGCTTGCGTACCACCCATAACGGCTAATTCAGCACTTGGCCAAGCAAAAATTAATCGTGGGTCGTAGGCTTTTCCACACATAGCGTAATTTCCAGCGCCATAAGAATTTCCTACTACAACTGTAAATTTAGGCACAACAGAATTGGCAACTGCATTTACCATTTTGGCACCATCTTTAATGATTCCGCCGTGTTCCGATTTGCTTCCTACCATAAAACCTGTCACGTCTTGTAAAAACACTAAAGGAATTTTCTTTTGGTTACAATTCGCAATAAATCGAGTGGCTTTATCCGCACTTTCAGAATAAATTACCCCACCAAACTGAATTTCACCTTTTTTAGTTTTTGAAACCAAACGCTGATTGGCCACTATTCCTACTGCCCAGCCCTCAATTCTGGCATAACCAGTAATAATGGTTTGTCCGTAACCGGCTTTGTATTCATCAAATTCTGAATTATCCACTAAACGTTTGATAATTTCGTTCATATCATATTGATCCGTACGTAATTTAGGTAAAATTCCGTAAATGTCTTTGGGATCTAAAGCGGGTTTTACAGAAGTTTCTCTGTTAAATCCAGCTTTGTCATAATCGCCAATTTTAGAAACAATACTTTTAATTCTGTCTAAAGCAGCTGCATCATCTTTAGCTTTAAAATCGGTAACACCTGAAATTTCGCAATGTGTCGTTGCACCACCAAGTGTTTCATTATCAATAGTTTCGCCAATTGCAGCTTTTACTAAATAACTTCCAGCTAAGAAAATACTTCCTGTTTTGTCTACAATTAAGGCTTCATCACTCATAATTGGTAAATACGCCCCACCAGCAACACAACTACCCATAACCGCAGCAATTTGTGTAATTCCCATGCTACTCATAATGGCGTTATTACGAAAAATACGCCCGAAATGTTCTTTGTCAGGAAAAATTTCATCTTGTAAAGGCAAATACACACCCGCCGAGTCTACCAAGTAAATAATTGGTAAACGGTTTTCCATAGCAATTTCTTGTGCTCTTAAATTCTTTTTTCCGGTAATAGGAAACCAGGCACCTGCTTTTACAGTTGCGTCATTGGCTACTACTATGCATTGTTTACCTTTAATATATCCTATTTTTATAACCACACCTCCAGAAGGGCATCCGCCGTGTTCTTCGTACATACCTTCTCCAACAAAGCCACCAATTTCGATACTTTTAGCATTGCTGTCCAATAAATAATCGACACGCTCTCTGGCTGTCATTTTGCCTTCAGCGTGTAATTTATCAATACGTTTTTGACCGCCACCAAGTTTTACTTTTGCAAATTTTTGCAACATATCTGACACCAAAAGTTTGTTGTGGTCTTCGTTTTTATTGAAATTAATATCCATTTTTTTATAAGTCTAATTCGAATGTTTGTCTAAATAATTCAATGTTAGGATTTAACTCCTTAAAATGTTTGTATTTTTCTTCGTTGGTATAAATTACTTTAGGTTTGTAGGTTTCGATTACCGTTATTTTAATTTTCAAATCGTAATTGCGTAAATTTGTTTTTAGATAACTCACCAATTCAGAATTTGTATTTTCAAAATCTTCTTTAGAACCTTGATTTGGAAATTCTAACAATATATTGGTGCCCATTAATACAGGTTTACTCAATCGCATATAACTTGCAAATAATTTTTTCCCTTTATTTTCTAAAATATCTATAAAATCATTCCAATGTTTTATGGCATCTTCCTGTGTGAATGGATCGGCTAAATGTTCGCCTACAGATAAAGTTTCTGATTTTGCTAAATTAGAAACATCTGCTTTTTGTTTTAATCCTTTAATAGATAAAGAAGAAATTCGATTACTGGTATCTATTGTAGGCGTAAGTTTTTGCTGAATCTGTTCTATTTTTGTCTCTACTTTTTCTTCCGCATTTGGAAATTCTTCCTGAGGAATTGCTTTAATTTCAGGTGCTGAAATAGGTGGTTGATTTGAAATTGTTGAAGATTGAATTTCTTTCGATGAATGAAAGATATTGGATGGAATTATATAGTATTTAGCTTTTTTTTTTCGGCATCATGTGTTAATGAAGCCAATTGCATAAGCGTAAGTTCAACAAACAATCGTTGGTTTTGACTCACTTTATATTTTAAATCACATTCATTAGCAATAGAAATCCCTTGCAATAAAAACTCTTGAGACGCTTTTTGTGCCTGAACTGCAAATTCTTGTTGGGTTTGTTCGCTGACTTCTAACAACGAAAGTGTTGCTGGATTTTTACAAACCAATAAATCTCTAAAGTGTGAAGCTAAACCAGCAACAAAGTGGTGTCCGTCAAATCCTTTCGATAAAATATCGTTATACGTTAAAAGTAATTGCGGAATATCGTTCTCTAAAATTAAATCGGTAACTTTTATATAATAATCGTAATCTAATACGTTTAAGTTTTCAGCTACTGCTTGTCGTGTTAAATTATTTCCACAATACGAAACTACTCTGTCAAATATAGACAAGGCATCACGCATGGCGCCATCAGCTTTTTGCGAAATGATTCGAAGCGCTTCTTCTTCAAACTGCACATTTTGATTTTGAGCAATTTCCATTAGATATTCTTTTGTGTCGTTTATCGTAATTCGTTTGAAATCGAATATTTGACAACGAGACAATATGGTAGGAAGAATTTTATGTTTTTCAGTCGTAGCTAAAATAAAAATAGCGTGCTTTGGTGGTTCTTCTAATGTTTTCAAAAATGCATTAAATGCCGAAGCAGAAAGCATGTGTACCTCATCAATAATGTATACCTTATATTTACCAGTTTGTGGAGGTATTCTTACTTGGTCGATAATACTTCTAATATCATCAACACCATTATTAGACGCGGCATCTAATTCGAAAACATTGAAAGAAAAATCTTCATTCGGATCATCGTATCCTTCCTGGTTAATTTTTCTGGCTAATATTCTGGCACAAGTTGTTTTTCCAACACCACGAGGTCCTGTAAAAAGTAATGCTTGCGCTAAATGGTTGTTTTCAATTGCATGCAACAAAGTATTCGTAATAGCAAGTTGCCCAATAACATCTTTAAATGTTTGAGGTCGGTACTTTCTTGCTGATACTATAAATTGTTCCATAACGTATTATTGAAAGCAAATATAGATTTAAAATACGAAATGTCAAAAGTGAAAAGTAAAAAGTTATTAAGAATTTGTTAGTCATAAACTTTACATTACAGATTAAAGAAATTTATAAAATTTATATGATTTCTTTAATCTGTGTTTCTAAATATTATTCAGAAAATCAATTTAATTATTAAAAACGCCCAATTTAAATTACCTTTGCCAAGCAGACCGCCTTATCGCTTCTAAATTATTAGGAGAGGAAAGTCCGGACACCACAGAGAAGCATAGCGGGTAACGCCCGTCACTCCGAAGTATCGGAGGAGGACAAGTGCAACAGAAAGTATGTACAGGTTAAGCTGTAGTGAAACCAGGTAAACTCTATGCGGTGAAATTTCAAGTATATCAGCATTTAAGGGTTTCTCGTCCGTTGTTGAAGGGTAGAAAGATAGATTCCGCGAGTAATTTCGGAACTAGATAAATGATAAGGCTCCAATTTTATTGGAGACAGAATCCGGCTTATAGGTCTGCTTTTTTTAAAAAATTGTTAAAAATTAGTTAACAATTAATCTACTATTATCAATTACATAACATTAATTTAACATTGTGTTTTTACATTTGCCTCGTAATTTTAACTATATAAAAAGATGAGCTTTAAAAACATTTTAAATTTTTTCTCTCCAAAAGACAAAACATTTTTTCCATTATTCGAGGAAGCGACTAATAAATTAACAAAACTCTCTGATGCATTACACGAAGGAGTTAATGCTTCTAAAACAGAAAGAGAAAATTATTTTAAAAAAATTGATGAATTGTCTGAAAGTATTGAGAAAATTTCTCATAAAATGAATATCGAATTAAGTAAAAATTTTATTACTCCATTTGATAGAGAAGATATTCATGCTTTAATGACAACTATTGAAGATGTGTCAAGTAATCTTCAAGAAGCATCTAATAGAATTAGAATGTATCAGGTTGAAAAAATTACCAAATCAATCAGAAAAATCACAGAAATTAACCTGGAGGCTTGTCAGCTTATTATGGTTTCTGTGAAAGAATTGAAAGAAATGAGTAATTTCAAAAATATTTTTGAATCGGTTAAGAAAATAAACAAGTTAGATAGAAAGTCGGATTCTGTTTTTGAAAAAGCGATTGCTGATATTTTTGAAAACGAAACTGACGTTAAAAATATCATCAAATATAAAGAAGTATTAGCTTCTTTAGATAAAGCTTCAGATAAATGCAAGGCTGTGGCACGAGTATTAGAAGCGGTAGCTGTTAAACATTCTTAATTAAGTACTATGTTTACATTATTAATAGTAATTATAGTAATTGCATTGTTGTTTGATTTGGTTAACGGGTTTCACGATGCCGCCAATTCAATAGCAACTGTAGTTTCTACAAAGGTATTATCTCCAACACAAGCTGTAATTTGGGCTGCCTTTTTCAACTTCATAGCCTATTGGGTATTTGATATGAGTGTGGGAAATACAGTAGCAAAAACGGTGGATGGTTCTGTAATTAATCTTTGGGTAATTTTATCTGGATTATTGGCAGCAACAGTATGGAATTTATTAACATGGAAATTAGGGATTCCGTCTTCATCATCACATACATTAATTGGAGGTTTTGCAGGTGCTGCTGTTGCACATGCAGGTTTCGGAGTTCTAAATTTAGAATCTATTGGTTTTACAGTTTTGTTTATTTTCTTAGCGCCATTTATTGGAGGTATTATATCTTTCTTTATTGCTATGGTGACGATTCAAAGAAGTTTCTTCAAAAAAATCAGTATTTCTATTTTAATATCTGTGTTAACGGTTTATGTAACATATGCATTAAAAGACACTTTAGATATTAAGCCGATTATGATTTGGATTATAGGATCATTATTAGCATTATTCATTATAGTATATTGTTGGTACGAAATTGTAAACAGTAAAAATCCTTCGCATACTAAAGAAGGAAATATGTATAAAAAACTTCAGTTATTATCTTCAGCTGCTTTTTCTTTAGGACATGGTGGTGCCGATTCTCAAAAAGTAATGGGTATTATTTGTGCTGCTTGTATCGTTTATGCAAATGGTTATAGAACAAATCCTGATGCAAATATGCCAGACTTTGTTAAAGAACATAATCTTTTAAATACAACAGAAATTCTTCAAGTTGTATATAAAAATGATGAGGGAAAAATTAAGAAGTTTAAACCTGCGGTTGGTGTTTTTGGAAAAGATACTTTGTTTGTAGATGGTAAAAAAATTATTGATTTATCAACTGGCGAAAAAATATATGAAGATGAAAAATTAAATTCAAAGGTTAATGTTTCTACTAATCCTTTTTTATCATCATTAATTAAAGATAAAGTAGATATAAAAAACTTTGAAAAAGCCTCAAAAAAACTTACTAAATTAGAAGTATATTCGGATAAAAAAGACATTAAAGATGTTGTTACTAACGAAGTAATATTTAAAGGCAAAGAAATTAATCCTGATTACAGATACGCTAAAATCTTTTCAAAATACATCGATAAAGAAGGTAAATTAATAGAAGGTCATAAATTAGAAACGAAAGTAACTAAAGACACGATGCCAACTTGGATTGCATTTGGATGTTATTTAATGATTGGTTTAGGTACTTTAATGGGAGGTTGGAAAATCGTAAAAACGATGGGAACCAAAATTACCAAAGTAACTCCACTTGAAGGCGTTTGTTCTGAAACAGCTGGTGCTTTAACTTTATTTACAGTTTCTCAAATGGGTGTGCCGGTTTCAACTACACATACTATTACGGGTTCTATTATTGGAGTAGGAGCAACCAAACGTTTAAGTGCGGTAAGATGGGGTGTTACTATTAGCTTATTATGGGCTTGGATACTTACCATTCCAGTTTCGGCATTAATTGCAGCTTTGTTTTATTATATTACAACTTTATTTGTATAAAAATATTATAATTTTTTATAAAAACCGTTTCATTTGAGACGGTTTTTTTGTGAAAAAAAAGTATATGTTAAGTTATTGTAAATTTTAATAAAATATCTTAAAGATAAGTTAATATTAAATGTATTTACAGTTAGGTTCTTAACATTAAATTTGCAATCTAAATACAATTAAACAACTAATTCTTAACATTGTAAAGTAAACACAAATGAAAAAATTATTATACCTTAATCTATTTGTTTTTTTTATTTCTATTACATCATTTTCTCAAAATTCTATTGAACCGAAAGTGAATAATAAAGAACTCATAGAGATTAAAAATGAAGAATCATTAAAGAAAAAATGGTTTGAATTAGTTAATATTAGAGGTTATGTTCAAGTTAGATATAATAAATTATTTGAAACAAATTCTAATTTAGGCTGTGAGCAATGTGATAGATCTTGGGGAGGAAATAATAGTTTTTTTATAAGACGTGGAAGGATAATTTTATCAGGACAAGTTCATGACAGAGTTTTTATTTACATACAACCTGATTTCGCATCATCTGCAGGTACTACAAACCATATTTTTCAAATAAGAGATGCTTATTTTGATTTATCATTAGATAAAGATAGAGAATACCGTTTTCGTATAGGACAAAGTAAAGTTCCTTTCGGATTTGAAAACATGCAATCGTCTCAAAATCGATTATCATTGGATAGAAATGATGGCCTAAATAGTGCTGTTTCAAATGAAAGGGATTTGGGTGTGTTTTTCTATTGGGCTACAAAACAAAAAAGAGAGTTGTTTAAGAAATTAGTTGATGATGGTTTAAAAGGTAGTGGCGATTATGGTTTACTTGGAATAGGTATTTATAATGGACAAACAGCTAATTCAATTGAAAGAAACAATAATCAACATGTTGTAGCTAGATTTACCTATCCAATAGAGTTTGATAACGGACAAATTTTTGAAGCGGGTGTTCAGGCATATAATGGTAAATATGTTGTAAATACTTTAACTACTGGTGCTGCAAAAGCAAAATTAGAAAATAACAATCCAGAATATTTAGATCAAAGAACGGCAGCTTCTTTAATTCTATATCCAAAACCTTTTGGATTTCAAGCCGAGTATAACATTGGGCGTGGTCCAAGATATAACCCAGCTTCCAATACTATTGAAAATAGCCACCTTGAAGGAGGGTATGTATTGTTAAATGCAAAAACAAAAATTAATAATAATATTGTATTTCCATTTTTGAAATATCACTATTACAATGGAGGTAAAAAGCATGAATTAGATGCAAGAAGTTATAAAGTAAATGATTTAGAAATAGGAATTGAATGGCAACCTTTTAAAAGTTTTGAATTAGTTGCAGATTATACAATTTCATCTAGACGATATGAAGACGCTGTTTTATCGGATAACAAACAAACTGGAAGTTTATTGCGATTGCAAGCACAATTTAATTTTTAATAAAAAAAGCCGATTTTCAAAATAGAGAATCGGCTTTTTTTATGTTTCATCATTTGTTAAAATTAACATAAAATTTTTAGCATTTGAGTAACATAAATGTATATTTAGAGTCTTATATATAACTAACCAAAAAAATAGTATTATGTTGAAAAAATCAATACAAATTTTATTTTGCTTTTTGCTTTTAGGCACCTTTGATAGTGTGGCACAAAAGAAAGACCAAAAAAGTAAAAATGCTCCTGCACCACCAGCAGCAGACGCAAAAAAACCAGAGGCTAAAAAAGAACCAAAACCGTACAAAAAAGTAATTGACTCTACAGCCGTTACGCAAAAAGGTCTAATTGATGTACATAAAGTGGCAGACAAATATTTATTTGAAATTTCTGATGCTTTAATTGGTAAAGAAATTATGACCATTACCCGATATTCTAAAACTCCTGCTGGAGGTGGAATTTTTGGTGGAGAAGAAATTAACAGACAAGTTGTTCGTTTTGAAAAAGGGCAAAACAATACCATCATTTTACGTTCAATTACGTATGTAATTATGACTCCAGATGAAGATAAACCAATTACAAAATCGGTAAAAAATTCTAGTGCCGACCCAATTATTGGTATTTATGATATTTTGGCTTATAAAAAAGACGAAACTGGAAAAAACAATATCGCAAGCGTAATCGATATGAACGCGGCTTTTGATGCTGATTTACAAACGTTTTCTTTGAATTCAATTAACAAGCAAATGTTAAGCATTCAGGCGTTTCAAAAGGACAAATCGTTTATTCAGTTTATAAAAAGTTTTCCAATCAACACGGAAATTAGAACTACAAAAACGTTTACAACTGTAGCACCTCAAATTTCAAGAACGCCAATGCCTAAAATTGGTGTTGATTTTCCAGCAGCTCTTGATGCTGGTGTAGTAACAATGGAATTAAATACATCGTTTATTTTATTACCAGAAAATCCAATGCGTAAAAGAACTTTTGACAAAAGAGTAGGTTATTTTGCAAATGGATACGATGTTTTTGAAGAAGATTCTCAAAAAGCAGATACAGATGTTTTTGCTGTTAGATGGCGTTTAGAACCAAAAAATGAAGAAGACGCTCAAAAACAAAAAAGAGGTGAATTAATTGAACCAAAAAAACCTATCGTTTATTATTTAGACCCTGCTACGCCAGATAAATGGAAACCGTTTATCAAACAAGGTATCGATGATTGGCAAGCTGCATTTGAATTTGCAGGATGGAAAAACGCCATTCGTGGTGAATATTGGCCAGAAAACGATCCAACTATGAGTTTAGAAGATGCACGTTTTTCTGTATTAAGATATTTTGCTGCAGAAATTCAAAATGCATACGGACCTAATGTACACGACCCAAGAACGGGCGAAATTATGGAAAGCCATATTGGTTGGTACCACAATATTATGAGTTTATTACGCGATTGGTATTTAATTCAAACGGCTGCAGTTGACCCAAACGCGAGACATAAAAAATTAGATGACAAATTAATGGGCGAATTAATTCGTTTTGTGGCGGCTCACGAAGTAGGTCACACGCTTGGATTACGTCATAATATGGGAGCAAGTAATGCTACTCCAGTAGAAATGTTGAGAAATCCAGAGTTCCAAAAGAAAAACGGACATACATCATCAATTATGGATTATGCACGTTTCAATTATGTTGCACAACCTGAAGATAATGTGAAAGATTTATTTCCAAGAATTGGAGATTATGACAAATGGGCAATCAAATGGGGGTATTCTTATTTTAAAGATGCTGCCGATGAAAAAGTGGAAAAAGCATTGTTAAATGAAATGACTAAAGACGCTTACAAAGATAGAAGACTATGGTTTGGTACAGAAACAAATCCATACGATCCTCGTTATCAAACAGAAGATTTAGGAGATAATTCTATGAAAGCATCAGCTTATGGAATTAAAAATTTGAAAAGAATTTTACCTAATCTAACGGAATGGAGTAAAGAAAATGGCGAAGACTATTCAGAATTAGAAGGATTATACAATTCATTAGTTGGACAGTTTAGAAGATATATGGGGCACGTAACTAAAAACGTAGGTGGTGTTTATGAAAACCCGAAAACCTATGATATGGCAGGAAATGCTTACGAAGTTACACCTTCAGCAATTCAAAATGAAGCAGTAGCTTTCTTAAATGAGCAATTGTTTAAAACGCCAACTTGGTTATTAAATCAAAATATTATTTCTAAAATAAAAGGCGATGTTGGTGTAGATGCGATTAAGAGTATGCAAGATGCAACACTTTCAAGTTTATTATCAAATGATAGATTGGTTCGATTAATTGAAACTTCATCGTTAAATAAAGCCAATTATTCAGTTGATGAATTAATTTCAGATTTAAGAAGAGGTATTTTCTCAGAATTAAAATCAAATGCTGCTATTGATATTTACAGAAGAAATCTTCAAAAAGTATTTGTAAGTAGAATTATTGATGTTGCCTTAGCTGATAAAACCGCTACTGGAAATTTTGATGGAAAAAGAATTAGTGTTTTAGATACTGATATTCCTTCTATTGCTAAAGGACAATTGTTGGAATTGAAAGCACAATTGAAAAAAGCAAGTGCAGTTTCTACAGATCGTTTAACTAAATTTCACTTAAATGATTTAGTGGCAAGAATTGAAAATGCTATGAAACCAAAGCAATAAATTTCGACCTGTTAAACTTTTAAACTCGACCTGTCGAGTTGTTTAATTCGACCTGTTAAGTTTTACAACTCGACAGGTCGAATTTTTTTATCTAATTTGTTAGTCTTCTTTTTGTCCCATCATCATTAAATAGGCCTTTAAAAACCCATCAATTTCACCGTTTAATACGGCTTCAGAATCGGAGGTTTCAAAACCAGAACGCACATCTTTAATTAATTTGTACGGATGTAAAACGTAGTTTCTAATTTGCGAACCCCATTCAATTTTCATCTTACCGGCTTCAATGTCGTCCCGTTGTGCTAATTGTTTCTTCAACTCAATTTCGTATAATTGCGATTTTAACATTTGTAAGGCACGCGACCTATTGTCGTGTTGCGAACGCGTTTCCGAACATTGAATCTGAATTCCAGAAGGTTTATGATATAATTGAACCTTAGTTTCTACTTTATTTACATTTTGACCACCAGCACCACTTGAACGAGCGGTAGTGATTTCAATATCTGCAGGATTAATTTCAATTTCAATGGTATCATCAACCAAAGGATATACATACACCGAAGCAAATGAAGTATGGCGCTTGGCATTACTATCAAAAGGCGAAATTCGTACCAAACGATGCACGCCATTTTCACCTTTTAAATAACCAAAAGCAAAATCGCCTTCAATTTCTAATGTTACGGTTTTTATTCCAGCAGCATCGCCTTCTTGATAATTTAATTCTTTTACTTTATACCCTTGTTTTTCAGCCCACATCAAATACATTCGCATCATCATACTTGCCCAATCGCAACTTTCAGTTCCACCTGCACCTGCTGTAATTTGAAGCACAGCACTTAAATTATCACCTTCTTCCGAAAGCATATTTCTAAATTCTAAATCTTCAATATGGTTGATTGTTTTCTCAAAAATTGCATCTAATTCTTCTTCCGAAACGGCGTCTTCTTTATAAAAATCATAAGTCAGTTGCAATTCTTCAGCTAAATCTTCACAATTGGTGTAGTCGTCTACCCATTTCTTTTTCGAACGTAAATTTCGTACTACAATTTCTGCTTGTTTAGCATTGTTCCAAAAGTCGGGAGCAAAGGTTTTTTCTTCTTCGTTAGATATTTCTACAAGCTTGGCATCAACGTCAAAGATACCTCCTTAACGCACCAAGGCGATTAATAATGTCTTTTATTTGTTCGGTATTTACCATTTTATTTGTAATTTTACACAACAAAAATAGACTATTTATACGATTTATGGAAATTAATTTATTCAGCGATACGGTTACCAAGCCCACTCCAGAAATGTTACAATATATGTTTAACGCGAAAGTGGGTGATGATGTTTTTAAACAAGATCCGACAGTTAATGAATTGGAAGCGTCTTTAGCTGATTTATTTGGTAAAGAAGCCGCTTTGTTTTTTCCTTCCGGTACGATGGCAAATCAAACTGCTATAAAATTACACACCAATCCGGGTGACGAATTAATTTGCGATAAATGGGGACACGTATTTTTATACGAAGCGGGTGGAGTAGCTTTTAATAGCGGTGTTTCTTGTAATTTAATTGATGGTGAAAGAGGTATGATTACCGCTGAACAAGTAGAAAACGCTATAAATGATCCTGAGTTTTATCATGCGCCAATGACGAAATTAGTTTGTGTGGAAAACACAACAAACAAAGGCGGCGGCGCTTGTTATGATATAGAAGAATTAAAGAAAATAAAAGAAGTTTGCACAAAACATAATTTGAAATTTCATTTAGACGGCGCGCGACTTTGGAATGCTTTAGTTGCCAAAAAACAACATCCAAAAGTGTATGGCGAATTGTTTGATACCATCTCAGTCTGTTTATCTAAAGGCTTAGGTGCACCTGTTGGCTCGGTTTTGTTAGGTACAAAAGAAGATATGAAACGCGCGCTTCGGATTCGTAAAATATTTGGGGGCGGTATGCGTCAAGCAGGTTATTTAGCTGCGGCTGGAATGTATGCGTTACAAAATAACATCACTCGCTTGGAAGAAGACCACAAAAAAGCTAAAGAATTAGGAACGGTTTTAGCCACGCTACCTTTTATTTATAAAGTAGAACCTATTGAAACCAATATAGTTATTTTTAAACTGAAAAGTGATATCAATGAAACGCAGTTTATTGATAAGTTGAAAGAGAAAAACATCAATATCAGCAATATGGGACAAGGTAAATTACGAATGGTTACTCATTTGGATTACAAACAAGTAATGCACGATTATGTAATGGAAACGTTGATTAAAATAAGTATTTGATAAATGAAGAAAGTATTATTATTTATATCTTTTTTTATATTAATTTCTTGTAATGATGGGGCATTTTATCAACAATTCTCAAATCATTCAGATTATTTAAAAATTAAGTATAATAAAAGGTTAAGTGGAAAATTTCCAGATATAATAAAATCTGATGCTTTTGATTTAAAAAGTTGTTCTTATATTGAAAGTAATGCTTATAGTAAATTTAATTATTCAAATGATATTAATTACGATGTGATTTTTTTAAATAATCAAAAAATTACTTTTTTAGAATTTGACTCTAAAATTAATAAATTAAAAAATTTAGAACCTAAATGGTTTATAAAATATAATTTAAAAGATAGTATCAAATATGAAACAATAAGAATTAATTGTTTTTATATTTTAAGAGATAAAAGTAAAAAAGAAATTTTTTCATTTACGAATTTATAAACTACATTTCAATCTCCAAAGCAAAACAGTTTTTTCCTTCTTTAGTAATTAAAAATGAATTTTCATTGTGCTGAATTTCAATCGTATCATTATAATTTAATTCTTGTAAGTAGTTTAAGTTTAATGCATTAATTGAATTACTCAATACCATTTCTACGTTAGCTACATCCAAACACCATTCTAAATATTTGACATTATTGGCGTGATTTACAATATCAATATCCGATAAAAGAATTTTTCTTTCGTTTTTATTTGTAAACACTTCCGGAATTGTTATTTTCTGAATAGGTTGTGCAATACTATCTGTATCATATTTTTCAAAATGCGAATGCGGTAATGCTAAATTATCTGGTCGTCTGGTAGTTGTATTTATTACCACCCAAAAAGTTTCGCAACCTATTAGTTTTTCATCATTCAAATACATTTCTAAACAACGAATGGAGCGCGAATTTTCTAAGGTTTTAATCCAGGTTTTAATGGTGATAACATCTTTCCATTTTGGTAATTTTGATATTTCAATTCGCATTCTACTCAACACCCAAGCTTGATTATGCTGCTGCATGTCTAAATAACTAATACCGCCTAAATCGGCGTGAATGCCCGCAACTATTTGAAATAAATTACAAATTTCGGTATGTTTTAAAAAGCCGTTTGGATAGCAATGTTGAAAACCAATTTCAAAATTTTGTTTGTAAATAGAGGTAAAGTTGGATGAAATTGGCATTTGATTTACGATTTGAGATTTACGATTTACGATTTACGAATTGGGATTTACCTATTTTGGATTTTTGAATTTATAATTTCAATAATTTTATTTCTATCTGTTTCAAAATCAAACCAAACAGCATTTTCTGTACGCTTAAACCAAGTCATTTGACGTTTAGCAAATCGGCGGGTGTTTTGTTTTATTTGTGTTGCAGCAAATTCAAATGTGCTTTTCCCTTCAAAATAATCAAATAATTCTCTGTAACCTACTGTTTGTAAGGCATTTCTATCTTTATGAGGAAGTAATTGTTTTACTTCTTCAACCAAACCTGCTTCAAACATTAGGTCGACACGTTGGTTAATTCGATCGTACATAATTTCTCTATCAGATTCTAAACCAATGATAATTGGAGTGAAATTACGTTTGATGTTTCTTTTACCAATGAAATCTGAATAGGGCAGACCACTTCCAACACAAACTTCTACAAAACGTTTCATTCGTTGAGGATTCTGTAAGGTTTGCGGATTTTCTATTTCCAATCTTTTATAATAATCGGGGTCTAATTCTTGTAATTTTTCTTGAAGAAAGGTTATGCCTAAAGTATCAAATTTATGGTTAATTTCTGTACGAACACCTTCCTCAATATCCGGAAATTCGTCAAAACCTTTTAAAACGGCATCTACATATAAACCAGAACCACCCACCATAATTTGGATGTTGTTTTTAGTAAAAAGTGCGTCTAATTTGTTTAACGCTTCTTTCTCAAAATCACCCACTGAATAGTGTTCTAAAATCGATTTATTTTGAATAAAATGATGAGGTGCAGCAGCCAATTCATCATCCGAAGGCACAGCTGTACCAATTTTCATTTCTTTAAAAAATTGCCGACTATCGCACGAAATGATTTCGCAACCAAAATGTTGTGCCAAAGCAATACTTAAGGATGTTTTTCCAATAGCAGTGGGTCCGATTATAGTAATGAGATAGTTCAATTTTTAAGAAAATAAATTTATTTAAACATATCCATTCCAGGAATACTTGGCATTCCTGACTGGGCTACGGCAGCCATTTCAGCTTCGTTTACGTTTGTTGCTTTTGCAATGGCTTTGTTTAAAACAGTTACCAAATAATCTTCCAACATTTCTTTATCTTGAAGTAATTCATCGGAAATTTTGAAGTTTTTAATTTCTCTGTTAGCTGTTAAAGTTACTTGTAATAAACCGTCGTTACTTTGTTCGTCCACTAAAACGCTGTTTAATCTGTTTTTAGTTTCTTCCATTTTTTGTTGGGTTTCTTTTAATTTACCCATCATTCCCATTAAGTCCATTTTGTATGTGTTTTAATTTTATTTTTTTACAATACTTTTATAAACGTACAACGTTTTTTATGATATTCTGGATCGAAATTTTTCCATAAATTGTGTATCGCGTGATTGTCTTCTAATTCAGGTGTTCGCATACAATTTTCTACTCCTATTTTTTTAAAACTGATGTGGTTTTCATTAAACAAAATTGCAGTTACGCCTTTACTTTGGTATTCGGGTAAAACGCCAATTAAATAAAAAACTGCGGTTTTACATTTATTTTTTGCCTTTAATAAATGTAAAAATCCTGTTGGAAATAGTTTTCCTTTTGCTTTTTGTAACGCTTCAGCAAAATCAGGCATTACAATACTAAAAGCCACCATTTTTCCTTCTTTGTCCATCACAAACTTTATAAATTCAGGATTGATAAACGAAATGTATTTCTTCTTAAAATACTCAATTTGAATATCGTTAATAGGCACAAATGATTGTAAAGAGGCATAACTTCCGTTAAATAACGTAAACATTTTGTCTACATACGGCATAATGTCTTTGGTTTTTGTAAAATTCAAATGGGTTAAATCGTATCTTTTTTCAATCATATCCGCTACGCGCTGAAAATTTGTAGCATCAATATTTGAAAAAGGAAATTTACTCTCTAAATATACTTTTTCTTTAGCAAAACCCAATTGCTCAAAATGCGTCGCGTAATAAGGGAAATTATACCAAGTAATCATTAAACCTCTTTCTTCGAAACCATCAATTAAGCAACCCACTTTATCCAAATTTGAAAATCCCATTGGACCTTCAATATTCTCTAAATTATGTTCCTTTCCAAAAGCAATTACTTTATCTAAAAGTGCTTTCGTAACGTCAATATCATCAATGACATCAAACCAACCAAAACGCACTTTCTTTTTGCCTAAAATGTTTACTTCATCCCAATTGATAATTGCCACTACACGACCTACAATTTTATTGTTTTTATAGGCCAAATAAAAATGAGTATCAGCCGTTTTAAAAACAGGATTTTTGGTTTTGTCAAACGTCTCTAATTCTTCTTGAATAAGCGGAGGCACCCAGTTTTTATTGTTTTTATACAACTCGAAAGGAAAGGTTACAAATGCTTTCAGTTCTTGTTTCGAGAAAATTTCTTTTACTTTTATCATTATTCCACCCCGTCTTTTCTTTTGTTTTTCGCTGCTTTTTTATCCATTTTTTTATCCATTTTACTTCTGGTGCCGGGTTTGTCCATTTTTACTTCTTTGTAATTTTTAGTAAAACGCCAAGTGAAACCCACACCACCATAAAATATACCTGGAGTATTTTTAATACTGGTACCAATCGAAGCATCAAATTGCATATCTTTTTTATGTAAAAATGCCGCACCTAATCTGAAAATACCATCACTATAATATTTGCCATTGTAACCTTGATTTTCAATAAATACAGATAAATTTTGATTGATTCCGTGCGTTACGGTTAAAATATAATCGATACTGGCAAAATCAGTTCCTATTTTGTTGTAAATTAAGTTGGTTACCAAAACCGTTCTATCTCCAAAATGGTTTTGTGCAATCGCCATAATTTTAGGACTAAATTTTGCTTCCACTACGGACGTATTTGCAAACAAATTATTTTCAGAAAAGTTCAAGTTGGCTCCTGCATATGCTGAAAATGCTGGAATAAATTGTTTCCATTTGAATCGATGATTGGCTTTCCAACTGTAGATACTTGGTTTTTCGGGTCCTTTTTTAAATGGGTCATAAATTAAATATTTTGCCCCAAAAGTAGTTTGACGTAAGGCACTTCTGTTAGAAGTAACATCAAATTTTTGATACGAATCTTTTTGGTATTGAATTTCGGCAATAAGCTCCAATTCTTCTTTAAATAATCCCCAACGTAAAGCTAAATCGGCAAAATATCCTTTAGCGTTATAGTTCAGTTTATCGTGGTTTTCAGTAATGTAATTTACACCAGTTTCTGTTTGAATGACACTTTTACCAACTGCAAAGGCCATCATAGATTTTCCAGGACGGTTTGAGTTGACTTCATCGGTATATTGAGCCGCGCAAATAGATGATATAAGTAATGTTGTAATTAAAACAACTTTTGAGGAAAACGTCATAATGATTCATTTAAAACCCAAATGTAAATATTTTATCATAATTTTAAGTATTAGATTTGATATATTCCTTATTTTTGACAAAAAAAATACAATTATGGATACAGCAAGTGTGCCGGGATTTATTAGAACCATTTTCTACATCATTTTGTTTTATTATTTATTTAAGTTCGCAATGAGGCTATTAGCACCATATTTGATGCAAAAAGTGGCGAAAAAAGCAGAAGAACATATTAAAAGACAGTTTGAGCAACAGCAACAAAACTATCAGTCAACAGCAGATAACAATCAGGAAGTTCCAAAAAAAGATAAAAAAGTAGTTGGTGATTACATCGATTATGAAGAAGTTGAATAAAAATTAAAATCTAACGGTTGTCATTCTGAATTTATTTCAGAATCTATCGTTTTTTTATTTTCATATTTTAAGAATCTGAAACAAGTTCAGATTGACAAAACCTATATTATTTTTTAAAATAAAATGAAGAAATTAGAAAAATTTGCACCACATTTATATGCCATTTTTGGTTTTATAGTAATTGCTATTATTTATTTTTATCCGGTATTGTCTGGAAAACAAATAATGCAATCGGATATTGCACAATATACCGGAATGGCAAAAGAACAAAACGACTTTAGAAATGAATTTCATCAAGAGCCGTATTGGACAAATAGCGCATTTGGTGGTATGCCAACGTATCAATTAGGTGCAAAATATCCTCATAATTATATTAAAAGTTTAGATAGTGCATTACGTTTTTTACCACGTCCTGCCGATTATTTATTTTTATATTTCTTAGGTTTTTATATCTTATTAATGAGTTTAAGAGTGAAACCCTTACAAGCGTTTTTTGGGGCTTTAGCGTTTGGATTTTCAACGTATTTGATCATTATTTTAGGAGTAGGACATAATGCAAAAGCACACGCAATCGCTTATATTCCAATGGTTTTAGCAGGAATTATATTTGTTTTTAGTAGACGATATTTGATTGGTGGAATTGTAACGATGCTTGCTGCTGGATTAGAAATTCAGGCGAATCACTTCCAAATGACGTATTATTTCTTGTTCTTATTTGCTTTCGTAATTGGATTTTATATCTACGAAATTGTTAAAGAAAAAGATTTCAAACATTTATATAAATCATTCGCAATTTTAGGTTTAGGTGCTATTTTAGCTATTGGCGCGAATGCAACAAATTTATTAGCTACCGCTGAATATGCTAAATATTCTACGAGAAGTAATAGTAATTTAACTTTTGATGAAAACGGCAAAAAGAAAACCGATACGAATGCAATGAGCTACGACTATATTACACAATATAGCTACGGCGTTGCTGAAAGTTTAAATTTAATTGCCCCTAAGTTATTTGGAGGATCCAATACTGAAGATTTAGGCGATAAATCATCAATGTATCAGTTTATTGTGGGGCAAAATGTGCCAGAAACGGAAGCAAGAGATTTAGTAAAACATATGCCAACCTATTGGGGCGATCAGCCTATTGTAGCCGCTCCAGCGTATATTGGAATAGTGGTGTTTTTCTTAGCTATTTTGGCTATGTTTTTAGAAAAACGTAAAATTAAATATGCTTTAGCAGGAGCAATAACGCTTTCTTTGTTACTTTCATATGGTAAAAATCTATCGGTATTAACTGACTTTTTTATTGACTATATGCCAATGTATAATAAATTTAGAGCGGTTTCTTCTATTCAAGTAATTTTAGAATTATGTTTACCTGTTTTAGCTATTTTAGGCTTGTCAGCTTATATAAATACTGAAGAAGCTGAGCGAAAAAAACCGTTATTATATTCATTAGCAATTGTTGGTGGTATTTTAATTCTATTGTTTTTTGGAAGCAGTATGTTCGATTTTACTTGTGATAATGATAAAATATATACACAACAATACGGTCCTGAATTTATGAAAGTCTTAAAAGAAGACAGAGCAAATATGTATATGTCTACCATTTATCGTTCATTAGGGTTTTTAGTTGTCGATTTCGGGATATTATATTTTTATACTAAAAGGACATTCTCACAATTCACAACAGTTCTTTTAGTGGGAATTGTAATGGTATTAGATTTATTTATAGTGGCGAAAAACTACGTTAAAGCTGATGATTTTGTTTCGAAAAGTCAAATAGAACGACCATTTGGCGAACCAACAGAAGCTGATTTACGAATTTTAGAAGATTCCACACATTTCCGTGTTTTTGATGTAGATGGAAATATGAATAGTGCAAGAACGTCTTTTTATCACCAATCTATCGGAGGATATCACGCAGCGAAACCTAAGAAAATCCAAGAAGTATTCGATTATCAAATTGCAAAAAACAATTTTGAAGTCTTGAATATGCTAAATGTGAAATATATTTTAAAATCTAATGAGGAAGGCAATCAACAGGCATTAGAAAATCCTAATGCGAATGGAAGTGCTTGGTTTGTTTCGAGAGTAAAAGATGTAATGACTGCAGACCAAGAAATGAAAGCTTTAGATAAGTTGAAAACGAATGATGAAGCCGTTATTAGTTTTACATCAAATGATGCGATGTCGATTAAATCATTGGGTAAAATTTCAAAAGATTCCACTTCAATTATTGAGCTGATGTCATACAAACCCAATCATTTAAAATACGTTTCTAATAACTCTAAAAATGGTTTTGGTGTATTTTCTGAAATGTATTACGAAAAAGGTTGGAAAGCTACAATTGATGGAAAAGAAGCTAAAATTTTAAACGTAAATTACGTATTACGTGGTTTAGAAATTCCAGCAGGAAAACATAAAATCGAGTTTATATTTGAACCAGATGTTGTAAAAACAGGAAGTACAATTGCTTTAATTTCCACTCTTTTAATGCTTATCGCTATAGGATTAGGGATTTTTTATTGGAGAAAACAAAATAATCAATTAGCTGAAATAAAATAAATTCATATTAAACCTGACAAGTTTATAAATATAACATTTTGAGTACAAATAAGGTTTTAATCATCTCGTATTATTGGCCGCCAGCTGGTGGGCCTGGCGTGCAGCGTTGGTTAAAATTTGTAAAATACCTACCGGATTTTGGTATAGAACCCATTGTATATATTCCTGAAAATCCAAGTTATCCGTTACTTGATGAAAAATTACTTTCTGATGTTTCTGATAAAACGATAATTCTGAAAAACAAAATATTCGAACCATATGCTTTGGCTTCATTTTTATCGAAAAACAAAACAAAGAAATTAGGAGCAGGTATCATTACTCAAAAGAAAAAGCAATCCTTTGTTGAAAAAATAATGCTTTGGATTCGTGGAAATGTTTTCATACCAGATGCTCGCGTTTTTTGGGTGAAACCTTCGGTAAAATATCTTAAAAAATACATTCAAGAAAACAATATTGAAACCATAATTACTTCAGGTCCGCCACATAGTTTGCATTTAATAGGCTTGGATCTGAAAAAGCAACTTAATGTAAATTGGATTGCTGATTTTCGAGATCCGTGGACGACTATTGGCTATCATAAAGAACTTAAATTGTCAAAGTGGGCGAGTGCCAAGCACAAATCTTTGGAAAAAGAAGTAATGACAACTTGCGATACGATTTTAGTAACTTCACCCACAACAAAATCTGAATTTGAACGAATTACAAATCAACCTATTGAAGTCATTACAAATGGATATGATGTAGAGAAAATTGAAAAAAAACCTTTAGATGAAGCGTTTACTTTAGCGCATATTGGTTCGTTTTTATCGGAAAGAAATCCACAAATTTTATGGGAATCTTTATCGGAATTAATCGATGAAAATGAAGCATTTGCAACTCATTTTAAATTAAAATTAATTGGAGCGGTTAGTAAAGAAGTTATACAATCAATTTCAGATTATAAGTTAGATACTTTTGTTCAAAATTTAGGATATGTTTCGCACGAAGAAGCCTTGATACATCAAAGAAGTTCACAAGTTCTATTGTTAATAGAAATTGATTCGGATGACACAAAATGCATCATTCCAGGAAAACTTTTTGAATATATGGTTTCAGAAAGACCTATTTTAGCCATCGGACCTAAAAATTCCGATTTTGAGAATATTATAAAACAGACAAATACAGGCGTTTTTTATCAATATAACGAGAAAAACGAGCTAAAAAGTCAAATTTTAAGCTATTTTAATCAATATTTAGATAAAAACTTAAAAGTTAATGCAGTCGGTTTACAACAATTTAGCAGAAAAAATTTAACAGAACAATTAGCAAAAACAATTTCAAAATTTAATAGTAAAACGTAATGTTAATAACACAGATTAGAGAAATATTTAAAATCTAAAAAATCTAAAAAAGTTAAAACATCTAAATAATCTAAACATCTAACCATCTAACAATCTAACAATCTAAAATGGGTATCGTAATTAAACAATCTATTAAAAACACCATCATTACTTTTATTGGTTTTGCTATTGGTGCGATTAATGTTTTGTATATGTATCCTGTTTTTTTAGGTAAGGAATATTTAGGATTAACCAATTATGTTTTATCGGCGGCTAATATTTTGTATCCTATTTTATCATTTGGAATACAAAACACATTGATAAAGTTTTTCAATGAAAATAATAAAACAGAAGAAGAGCTAAGCAGTTATTTTAGTTATATGCTGTTGTTGCCATTACTTATCATTATTCCGTTTTTTGCGTTGTTTTATCTTTTTTACGAAAATATTGCTTTGTATGAATCGTCAAAAAACACAATTGTGTATGACTTTGTATGGGAAATTCCACTAATTGCTTTATTTATTGGTTATTTTGAGATTTTTTATGCCTGGTTGCGTGCCCATATGAAATCGGTTTTTGGATCTTTTGTTAAAGAAGTATTCGTAAGAATATTAGTAACTATTTCACTTTTTGCCGTTTATTTTAAATTCATAACATTACCACAATTTGTTCATTCCTTGGTTTTGGTGTACGGTATTAGTTTGTTAGTAATTATTTACTATGCCAATAAAACGAAAAGCATTACGTTAAGTAAAAAGTTCCCGAAGAAAACCAAGTCTATTTTTGTATTTACTATTTTCATTATTTTATCGGCAAGTGTAGCCAATATGCTATTAGATATTGATAAATATATGATCAATCAGTTTTTAAAAATTGAAAATATTGCCTTTTATTCTTTAGCTGTGTACTTGGCTATGGTTATTTCTGTACCACAACGCGCGATGCATCAAATTACTTATCCAATTACGGCAAAATTAATTAGCGAAAATAAATGGCAAGAATTAAACGAATTGTATAAAAAATCGTCTGTAACGCTTCAAGTTATTGGAGGGTTAATTTATATTGGAATTTTAGTAAACATAAATCAAGTGTATGAAATTCTTCCAAATGAAGGATATAGTCAAGGATTGATTGTTGTTTTTACCATTGGTTTATCTAAATATTTTGACGTTATTTTAGGTAATAATAACTCCATAATATTTAATTCTAAGTATTATAAAACAGTATTGCTTTTAGGTGTGCTTTTGGTATTTGTTATTGTAGGATTAAATTTAATTTTTATTCCAAAATACGGAATAAACGGTGCAGCTTTAGCGACTTTAATCGCAATTGGAATGTATAGTTTAGCCAAGCTATTATTTGTGGTTTTTAAAATGAAATTATTTCCGTTTACTAAAAAAACCGTGATTTCAATTGCAATTACATTAGCGTTGTTTTTCGGATTTTACTATTGGGAATTTCCTTTTCACCCCATTATTAATATTGGTTTAAAATCGGTACTCCTTTCCGTTTTATATTTGGCTTTACATTATTATTTCAAGGTTTCAAGTGATATTAATTTTGTGATTAGAAATGTATTTAATAAGGTTTTTAATAAAAAATAAAAATCCCGCTTCGTAAATACGGAACGGGACTTTTAACAAACTAACATTTAATTTCTTTTTCGTTCTTCGGTATCTTTTTTAATTTCGTCGATGTCTTCTTTTTTCATTTTTTCTTTGCTACCATCTTTTTTATAGTAGTAATAATCGCCATCGTTTTCAGCATCTTCATTATGATAGTTACCACCATTATATCCTGCAGGGCAAGGATTGTAGGTATAACCATAACTCATTCTGTTAACAAAACCCACAACTCCAACAATTTGTCCGTGGTAATTATAGAATAAACGCATGCCTCCAATTCTGGTTAAAGCAAAACTGTTATAGGTCATAAATACACTTCCAATTCGCTTAATTCTTCCATAATAGTCATAATTCACGAATACCGTTCCAATTCTTCTGATTCTACCATAATAGTCGTACTCAATTTTAATTCCTCTACTACCTCTTTCATCGATATTTGTTGTAGCTGGAATGCCTCCACGTCGAGCTATATAATTGTTGTTTCCAATATTGAAGTCAAAATCACCATTTGGAAAAACATAAAACAAAATACCTCGTTCTAAAAATACAATAGGTTCTGCATCTCTATAATCAATTGCGTAATAATTAGGATACCCATTTTGGTGTTCATTTCTGCTTCCACGTCTTTCGGTTCTAATTTCTTGAGCATGTACTGCGTTTAATAGGATAAAAAAACTGCTCACTAAAAATGTAATTTTTCTCATGATTTCTAAATTTTAAAGGTTCTACATTTTCTAATTGTTATTGTTATTTAGTTATTTTCAATTGCTATGCCAAAAGAAAAAATGTATGTGATAACGATTTGATAATAACTTGTTAATGATTTCTAATGAATTGATATTTAGTGTTTTAATTTTAATATTTAAAGAATATCAACCAATTTATCATCGGTTATTTACAACATAGATTATACTAATTTTTTAAATTTCTAAAATCTGTATTTCAAAAAAGTAAAAAATTAGACCGAAATTGAATTTAGTTTTTGCTGTTGCTTCTGAATTTACTATTTTAGCACAAATCAGAATCAGTATGCGGAAGTCATTCTTTTTATTATTTTTTATATGCCACTTAGTTTTTGCGCAATATCCAACGGATTACTTTCGTTCTCCTTTAGATATTTCTATAAATTTATCAGGTACTTTTGGTGAATTACGTTCCAATCATTTTCATTCAGGGTTAGATATTCGTACCAATAATATTGAAGGCTTACCTGTATACGCTGCTGCAGACGGAATGGTTGTACGAATTAAAGTATCGCCATTTGGTTATGGAAAAGCGTTATATATTGCACATCCTAATGGATACACTACCGTTTACGGGCATTTACAGAAGTTTAGCGATAAAATTGAAGCGTACGTTAAAGAACAACAATACCGTCAGAAAAGTTTTGAAGTAGAATTATATCCCAGCAACATTAAAGTATCACAATCTGAAATTATTGCTTTGTCTGGTAATTCTGGAGGAAGTGGCGGACCCCATTTGCATTTTGAATTTAGAAATACGGCTACTGAAAAAATCATCAATCCAATGGCTTTTGGAATGAATAAATTGATTAAAGATCAATCAAATCCTGTGATTTCCAGTTTAATGGTATATCCTGCAAACGATTCAATATCAGTAAATAAAAGTAGAAACCCAGTTAGTTTGTCGTTACAAAAACAAGTGGACGGCACTTTTTTAGCTACAAAAGTCGTAGCCAGTGGGAAAATTGGTTTTGCGCTAAATTCGTATGATATATCCACCAATAATTACAATAAAAACGGAGTATATAAAGTAGAAAGTTATTTAAATGGTTCGCCAAATTTTAAATACGAATTTGAAACGTTTGCTTTTGACGAATCGAAACATATAAATTATTTTATCGATTTTAAAACGTTTAAAAAACTAAAGCAACGCTTTCAAAAATTATTTATTAAAGAAAATTATCCTTTATCTATAGTAAGCGGGAATACTAAAAATGGGTTTATCGATATTAAACCCAATGTAAATTATACTTATAAAATTGTAGTTTCTGATTTTCACGGAAACACCACAGTAGTGAATGTTCCAATTTCTTATGAAAAAGCAATTCAATTTTCTGAAACATCAAAACCAGTAGCAAAAGAAAACTATTTTATAAAACACAAATCGGAATATAATTTTGAATTTGATAAAACGGCAGTATACTTTCCACCGAATGCTTTGTATGAAAATGCTACTTTAAATATTGTTGAGAAAGATGGTGTTTTAGATATAGAAAATAATTCCGAAGCCATACAAAATGCGTTTACTGTAACAATGGATATGTCAGATTTATCTGAAGAAGATAGAAAAAAAGCGTTTATTGGTAACGTTTCGGGATATAAGTTAGAGTACAATTCTTCTTTCAAAAAAGGAACAAAAATAGCTGCTAAAGTAAAATCATTTGGAAAGTATAAAGTAGGTGTTGATAATGTACCACCTCGAATTTACAACCCTAATTTTATTGAAAACAGCAATATTTCTAAATTAAAAACGTTAAGTGTATCTATTAACGATGTGCTTTCAGGTATTGATAGTTATAATGCCTATTTAAATGATCAATGGATTTTAATGGAATACGATTATAAAACCAAAAAATTAATTCATAATTTTGAAGATGGTAAAGTAATTTCAGGAAACAATACCATTAAAATTGTGGTTACGGATAAATTGGATAATACAGCCACATTTACATCAAATTTTATATATTAAGTATGCTTATACATAGTAAGTTATTTCGAATTATTCTGTTTTTTATATTTATTTCTACCTTTTCGTTTGCTCAAAAAGCCAGAATTAAAGGTGTGGTTTTAAACGAAAATCAGTTGCCTATTGAAAATGTTTCAGTAAGTTCACCTACTTCGAATACCATCACCAACAAAAATGGATTTTATGAATTAGAAATAGCTGCGAATGTGGAAGTTATAATTTCGTATTATAATTCGTCATTTAAAAAGTCTACGTATAAAGTCAATTTAAAACCGAATGAAGATTTTGAATGGAATCCGATTTTAGGAACTATTAATGAAGTAATTGAAACCGTTGTAATATCAGGTAAAAACAGAAAAATTAATGGAGCCACAGCGCTTTCTCCTGTTTTATTGAGACGAATCCCTGGAGGAAATGCGGGTGTTGAAAATTTGATAAAAACCCTTCCTGGTGTGTATTCAAATAATGAATTAAGTACTTCGTATGCTGTACGTGGAGGAAATTACGATGAAAATTTAGTATATGTAAACGAAATTGAAGTCTATCGTCCTTTTTTAGTTCGTTCTGGGCAACAAGAGGGTTTGAGTTTTACCAACACCGATATGGTACAAAATATCGATTTTTACGCAGGTGGATTTCAAGCCAAATATGGTGATAAATTGGCATCTGTTTTGGATATTGCGTATCGAAATCCAAAATCATTTCACGCCGGTTTAGAAGCCAGTTTTTTAGGTGGAAGTATTTTTGCTGAAGGTGTATCTAAAAATCAAAAATGGAGTAATATCACTGGAGTACGTTACAGAAATAATGCACTTTTGGTTAACAGCCAGGAAACGCAATCTGCTAATTTTAACCCATCATTTTTAGATGTGCAATCGCTATTTAATTTCAATTTAAACACCAAATGGAATTTTAGTTTCTTAGGAAATATTGCACAAAATAATTATAACTATCAGCCGACTTCTCGTCAAACGAATTTTGGTACGATTAGCGAGCCAATTGCTTTATTAATTCAGTACGAAGGACAAGAAAAAGATACTTATACAACCTTTTTTGGCGCTTTAAAATCGGTATATGAACCTAATAAAAATAATAAATACAAACATATTTCATCTATATATCACACTGTAGAACAAGAATATTATGATATTTTAGCACAATATCGTTTGGGTGAAGTAGATGCAAATATTGGATCTGAAACCTTTGGAAATGTTGTTTTTTCTCGCGGAATCGGTTCGCAACTAAATCACGCCAGAAATAATTTAGATGCTTTAATTGTAACGAATGAAATTAAGGGAAATCATAAATTAAATGATGACAATGCGATAGAATGGAGTTTTAAACATAATTTCGAAAACATTAGAGATAGAGTAGTAGAGTGGGAAGTAATTGATTCTGCAGGATTTTCATTACCAAATCCAGAATTAGAATATATTAATGACCAACCTTATAATCCGTATTTCGGTCCATTAGCGCCATACCAAAATGTTCGTGCTAAAAATAATACCACCATAAATCGATTCAATTCTTATTTAAATTGGAATTATGAAGGAATGATTGGTTCGCATACTTATTATGTAAATGCTGGAGTTCGTGGGCAAAGTTGGATGGCTTCAAATAATGGAATTTCAGGAAATAATCAATTCACTTTTTCGCCAAGAGCACAATTTATTTTAAAACCAAATTGGAACAAAGAAATGATTTTCCGATTCTCTGTCGGTGTATATAATCAACCGCCATTTTATAGAGAATTACGTGCCAGCGATGGTTCGGTAAATCCAAATGTAAAAGATCAAAAATCCATTCATTTTGTTTTTGGACACGATTATAGTTTTCAATTGTGGAACAGACCGTTTAAATTAGTAAGTGAAGCCTATTACAAAACGATGACAGATGTAAACGCTTATACAATAGATAATGTCAGAATTAGATATGAAGCAAATAACAACGCCACGGCTTATGTATATGGAATTGATGGAAGATTAAATGGTGAATTTGTTCCTGGTGTAGAATCTTGGTTTACGTTTGGTTATTTAAAAACAGAAGAAAATCAAGGTGGTAAAGGTTTTATTGCACGTCCGACAGACCAACGATTGAAATTTGCAATTTTATTTCAAGATTATATGCCAAATATTCCAAGTTTAAAAATGTATTTAAATTTAGTATATAATACTGGTTTACCTGGAGGTTCGCCTGCTTATGCTGATCCCTATTTATATCAAACAAGATTAAACGATTATAGAAGAGCTGATACCGGATTTTCTTATGTTTTTAAAGATGCAAAATTGGGTGGACATAGAAAATGGTTAGCTAATTTTTCCGAATTTAGTTTGGGTTTTGAAATTTATAATATGTTTAATAATCAAAACTCAATAACGAATACTTGGGTGCGAGATGTGTATACCAAAACGCAATACGGTGTGCCAAATTATTTAACCACACGAACGTTTAATTTGAAATTAAGTATGAGAATTTAAGGTGGGGAACACAGATTTGACAGATTTTTAAAACTAAATGATTTAGAATTTAGTATATTTGATATTCAAAACAGAAACTATGAAATCGCCATAAACAAACTCGTTTGCTTGCAAACACCAATAAAAATAAAGCGATACCATATGACTTTAAAAAACAATAAATATTTACATATGAAAAATTACATATATATCCTTTTAGCGTCTAGTGTGATGATTTTTTCTTGTCAGGAAGAAAAAGCCAAACCAAAAGTAAAATATACTGGTAAAGAAGTTAAATCATTACAAAAAGACACCACTAAGTTAGAGGTTGTTGATTTGCCTATTCAGTTTGAAGGCAGTAATGTATTGGTTTATGCTATTGGAAATTTAACCGTTGGCGATATTAATAGAAAAGGAAGTTATGAAAGCAGCTCTGCTTACGAAGGTGTTTCAGGTTTTCACGTTTCTAATTCAATGGAAAATGAAATTACAGGTTATTTACAAAATTTAAAATTTCAAGAAATTGGTTCTGATTCGTTATACGTTTTATCAGATAAAGTAATGCAAATTGAGCGTGTTTCGTATCTAAAAAACAATAAAATGTTAGTATATGTTTTGGCTGATGCCGATACCAATCAAGACGCAATGATTGATTCGAATGATATTAAATCACTTTACATTAGTTCAGAATTAGGAAAAAATTTCACTAAAATTTCTACAGAATTACAAGAGTTGATTGATTGGAAACATATAGAATCGTCAAATAAACTATTTTTTAGAACGATAGAAGATGCTAACAAAAACGGCGAATTCGATAAAAAAGACAGAATCCACTATCACGTAGTTAATTTAAAAGACAATAAAGTATCGGAATATTTTCCTTTGTAATTTGTTATTCTAAAGTTTGTAAAGCAACTAATCTCGCGTAAGTACCGTTTTTCGCAATTAAATCCGCGTGTTTTCCTTGTTCTACAATTTCACCTTTTTGCATTACAATAATGTTGTCTGCTTTTTGAATGGTAGATAAACGGTGTGCAATTACAATAGAAGTTCGGTTTTGCATCATTTTTTCTAAAGCATCTTGAACCAATTTTTCACTTTCCGTATCTAAAGCAGAAGTGGCTTCGTCCAAAATCATAATAGGAGGGTTTTTCAACACGGCTCTCGCAATAGATAAACGTTGTTTTTGTCCACCAGATAATTTTCCACCAGCATCACCAATATTGGTATCAATTCCATTAGGAAGAGAAACTACAAATTCATAGGCATTTGCAATTTTTAAAGCGTCAATAATTTCTTCATCTGTGGCATTCGGCTTTCCAATAAGTAAATTATTTTTTATAGATTCGTTAAATAGTATAGAATCTTGAGTAACCAATCCGATTAAACCACGTAAAGCGTGCATATCCCAATCTCTAACTTCTACACCATCCACTTCAATTGAACCTTCATTAATATCGTAAAAACGCGTTAATAAATTGGTAATTGTACTTTTTCCTGAACCCGATTGTCCTACTAAAGCAATTGTTTTTCCTTTTTCCACTTCAAATGAAAAGTTTTTCAATACATTTTCGTCTTGGTAGGCAAAGTTGATATTTTTTACAGAAATTTTATTTTCAAAAGTATGTTTTACAAACGCATTTGGCTTATTAACTACTACATTTTCTTGTTCTAATAACGTAAACACTCTTTCAGCTGCAGCTAAACCACTTTTTACTTGGTAAGACGCTTTAGAAATAGCTTTTGCAGGAGTAAGAATTGCATAGGCTAAACCAATATATGCAAGAAATTGCGGTCCCTTTAGAGTTCCTTCCTCCAAAACCATAATACCCCCAAACCAAAGTAAAACTGCAATTGTAACAATTCCTAAAAATTCACTCATTGGTGAAGCAAGGTTGTTTTTATTAGCTATACTGGTTGTTAATTTAAGCAATTTATCTAAGGAATCATTGAATCTTTGTATAAAAGAATTCTCCGCATTATAACTCTTAACTACTTTTAATCCCGTCAAAGTTTCATCTAAAGTTGAAATAAATATCCCTTGTTCATTTTGTGCTCGAATTGATTTTGCTTTTAAATTTTTACCAATTCTTGAGATAATAATTCCTGAAATTGGAATGAATATAAATACGAATAATGTTAATTTTACACTTATAGCTAACATTAAAAAGATTGAAAAAACAATCGTCATAGGTTCTCTAACAATTAATTCTAAAATTTGGAAAAAGGAATTTTGAACTTCACCCACATCACCAAGCATTTTTGTCATTACATCTCCTTTTCTTTGATCCGAATAGTAAGAAATAGGTAAATGGATAATTTTAGCATATAATTTTTCGCGTAAGTCTTTCAAAACCCCATTTCTAAGAATTGTAATTTGAAAAGAAGCTAAATAATTGAAAATATTCTTTAAAAGTGCAGTTACGATTACTATTCCAACTACTAACATTAAAGCATATTTTGCTCCATAATCGTCATTTAATTTTGTAATATAGAATCCTAAATATTCTTGAGCATACTTATTAATTTCTAAAATTCCTGTAAATTTTGGTTTTTCAAAAACTTCTTCTGTTTGTTTGAATAATACGTTTAGTATAGGTATTAATGTTACCATTAACATAGAAGAAAAAAACGCATAAAAAACATTGAATACAACATTTAAAATGGCATTTTTCTTATACTTTAACGCAAAAGGAATTATTTTTTTTAAATTTTGATCCATTAGTTTAATTTCATTTCAGTGATTATATTCTGAATTTTGGTATCTAAAAATCTATTGGCTTCTTCGTAATCATTTGCTTCTTCTAAAATGGCATTCACACTAAAATAGAACTTAATTTTTGGTTCGGTTCCACTTGGTCTGGCGCAAATTTTAGTACCATCTTCTAAATAATAAATTAATACATTCGATTTTGGAATGTCTAAATCAAACGTTTCATTATTTATTAAATCTCGAGCCGTTGTGTTTTGATAATCTTCAATACAAACTACGCGTTGTCCATTTATAGTTTCCATTGGATTGTCTCGTAAATCAACCATCATTTGATTGATTTCTACCAAACCTTCTTTACCTTTTTTGGTTAAAGATATTAAATGTTCTTTATAAAATCCGAAATCTAAATATAAGTTAATCAGTTCTTTATATAAACTACTTCCAGAAGCTTTGGCTTGTGCAGCAATTTCGCATACTAATAAACTTGCTGCAACGGCATCTTTATCTCTAACCGCGTCACCCACCATAAATCCGAAACTTTCTTCGCCGCCGCCAATAAATTTCTGATTTGGGAAGTCTTTAATAAATTTTGCAATCCATTTGAATCCCGTTAATCCTACTTTACATTCAATTCCGTAAGCACTTGCTAAATCGAGCATCATTGGAGTAGAAACAATTGTAGAACCAATAAATTCTGTTCCTGTAATTTTATCAGCACGTTTCCATTGTTCAAGTAAAAATGCTGTCATAACTACCATAGTTTGGTTTCCGTTTAACAACATCATTTTACCATTTGTATCTCTAACAGCAACGCCCAATCTATCCGAATCAGGATCCGTACCAATTACGATATCAGCATTTACTTGGTCAGCTAATTCTAAAGCCATAGCTAATGCTTCTGGTTCTTCTGGATTTGGCGATTTTACAGTTGGAAAGTTTCCATCTGGAATTTCTTGTGCTGCAACAATGTTTACATTCGTATAACCTGCTTTTGCTAAAACAGCAGGAATTGATTTTACAGATGTTCCGTGTAACGGTGTAAAAACAATATTTAAATTTTCTTTAGCCGATTTTGGTGTATTAAAACTGGCGTTTTCAATGGTCGAATTAATAAAGGCTTCATCAACAGCTTCATCAATATATTCAATTAAACTTTCATTTGCTGAAAATTGAATATCACTGTATTTTAAGGCTTCAATTTCTGCGATAATTTCGCCATCTTGTGGTGGTACAATTTGTCCGCCATCTTGCCAATATACTTTGTATCCGTTGTATTCTGGTGGATTGTGTGATGCTGTTAATACAATTCCAGCGTGACAATCTAAGTGTTTTAGCGCAAATGATAATTCTGGAGTAGGGCGTAATTCAGAAAACAAATACACTTTTATATTATTTGCTGAAAAAATATCCGCTACTATTTTCGCTAATGTATCGCTGTTTTTTCTACAATCGTAAGCAATAGCTACTTTTAGCTCTTCATTAGGAAAGCATTTTTTTAAATAATTAGACAAGCCTTGTGTGTTTTTACCTAAAGTATATTTGTTTATACGATTGGTTCCAACACCCATAACGCCGCGCATTCCACCTGTACCAAATTCTAAATTTTTATAAAAAGCATCTTCTAAACCTTTTGGATCGGATGTCATTAAGGCTTCAATTTCAGTTTTTGTATTTTGGTCGAAAGTAGGCGTAAGCCATTCATTCACTTGATCTAATATGTTTTGTTCTATGTGCATTATTTTATTTTTATTATTTCAAAAAGAGTTTCAAATATTTTTTACAATCAACTAATAAATTATTTGAATAATCATTTGTTGCTCTTTTAGGATTTCGTGTTTCACCGCTAAATTCTGAATTGATTAATTTTTCATTATTAAAATAATATCTATTTTCGCATATTACAGTTTGAATATTGTAATCAAAACTATCAGTTTTATTGTCATACTTAAACGCCTTTTCCTGTCCATAAACAAAAATTAAGGAGTTGTTATATAAGTAGTATTCATAAATGCTTGTATAGTTTGAGAGTCCTACCCACTCAATTATTTTAACTACTTGTCCGTTTTTAAAATAAGCTGTAAGCTCTGAACCATTATCAGTTCCATTTTCTAACCATTGATCGTTGTCAAGAACCTTTTTTATATAAGTTGAGTCCTTATTTATAAGTTCAACTACTTTATTAATAGCCTTAATTTCTTCTTCATTTTGTCCAAAAAGAAAAGTCGTTGAAATTAATAAAGTAAGAATGAAAATGTATTTTTGCATTGTCTAAATTTATTATTTTTAAACCCAATCTTGTTATGATGAAAGCATCTCGAAAACTAAGTTGAGACGCTTTCAGCGAGACAAACGTTGTTTTTTTAACCTTTCAATTAAACTATTTCGGCTATTTTATATCGTTCTTCGTTGCTTTTTGTTCTTAAAATAATTTCGCCTAAAAAACCAGCTAAAAACAATTGTGTTCCAATAATCATAGTAGTTAAGGCGATATAAAATTCGGGTCTATTCGTAATTAAACGTGCTGTTTTATGGATAAAAAGCTTATCGATTCCTAAATATACTGTTAGAATAAATCCTATAAAAAACATTAAACTTCCAAGCAATCCGAAGAAATGCATAGGACGTTTGCCGAATTTTGAAATGAACCAAATGGTAATTAAATCTAAAAATCCATTCACAAATCTATCGATACCAAATTTAGAACTTCCATATTTTCTGGCTTGATGAATCACTACTTTTTCACCAATTTTTGAAAAACCTGCATTTTTTGCCAAAACCGGAATGTATCGGTGCATTTCACCAGAAACTTCTATGTTTTTAATTACCGTATTTTTATAAGCTTTTAGTCCGCAATTGAAATCGTTTAGTTTCACTCCAGAAATTCTTCTTGCTGCCCAATTGAATAATTTTGAGGGAATATTTTTAAATACTACAGAATCGTAGCGTTTTTTCTTCCAACCAGAAATTAAATCAAATCCTTGATTTTGAACTAAATCGTATAATTCTGGAATTTCATCTGGACTATCTTGTAAATCGGCATCCATAGTAATAACAACATCACCTAATGCTTTCGCAAATCCAGCGTGTAGGGCTTGACTTTTACCATAATTGCGTAAAAATTTTATTCCTTTAATGTTGGAATTTGACTTTTGTAAGTCTAAAATAGTTTGCCAAGACGCGTCAGTACTACCATCATCTATAAACAATACTTCATAAGAAAAGTTATGACTCGTCATAACTTTCTCAATCCATTTTGATAATTCGGGTAACGATTCTTGTTCGTTTAATAAGGGAATTACTAATGATATATTCATTTATTCGTTTAATGGGTTTGTTTT
>NZ_JBEIET010000003.1:0-47006 GCF_040382755.1 Flavobacterium sp. | reverse complement strand
AATTAGGTTACAAAAGTGCGTCCGGAAGTGCGTACTATTTTACAGAATTGGGTGTTTATAGAAAATCCAACCATTGGGGAAGAGCTGCCAATTGCCGTTGGAGATTGATAACGAATGCGGACTATAAAAATCAAACTGAAATTGTAGGATTTGCCAGATGGACTGATTTTTATCCCAATAATGACACTGAAAAATTGTTTTTTATTGAAATAAATGAAGCAAAAAACGAGGTGCAATTTAATCATAAAAATCATCCAAACTATGCCCATCAAATTGTAAGAAATGCTTCCGACACAGCAAAAAGAATAAAAGAAATTAAAAATGTGTTACAAACCACTTCTTGGGCGAAACACTTAATTTTCCATGATTTTGAAGAAATAAAGAGGAAAATGCTGACTGAATTGAGTAATACCAATGAAAGTTTCGTAAATTTGAAGAAAATTTTGCAACATGGGAAGAAATAATGCCATAAATAAAGACAAGCATAAAAAGCAATTGGACAATCATTTGAAGAAAATTCAAAAAACAAAGCAAACGTCTGCAGCCAAAAAAGCGTCTATTTTAGAACAATACAAGCAATCGCTTAAAAACCAATAATGCCAATACATCAGTTCGTATATTTAAAACCAAAAGTTCAAACAATTATTGATTTGATAGCTAAAAAAGAATGGAAAAAAGCCCAACTTTTACAGCTAGAAGTGAGTGAGGAAGTGGAGAATTTAATAGATGAAGTGGTTTCAGACAATCATTTAATCGAATTAAGTAAATATCAGGTTTTGCTTACACATTTATTACTCAAAATTCAAAATGGATCACACTAAACTTTGCCCTTGCGGGAGTCACGTTACTTTAAAAGAATGTTGTTTGCCTTATATTCAAGAAGATGTAACGGTGCCTACTGCAGAAAAATTAATGCGTTCCAGATTTACAGCATTTTATTTACATGATGCGGCATATTTGTTCAAAACTACTCACGTATCTCAAAAAAAATATACAAATAAATCAGATATTTTAGCTTGGGCACAACAAAATACGTGGCAGAAATTAGAAATTCTAAACAGTACTGAAAATACGGTGGAATTTAAAGCCTACTTCTTAGATGACAATAAAACACCTCAAATTCATCACGAAAAATCAACATTTATCCTTTTTCAAAACAATTGGTTTTATGTGGACGGTAAGTTTTATTAGTTTTAACTAAAAATTAGTATTCGTTTTTATGTTATAAAATATAAACCTTGTATTTTTATGGTATGAAAAAAGGATTCTATTTTAAGACATACGAAAAACCATTTAAAACACCATTTGAGGTGCTTTTTGATGTTTTTAAAGAATTGATTGTACACACTTCTGGTGATTTCGAAGAAGCTATAGATTGGCTACGTGAACTTGATGCCGAATACAAATTAACTACGCCAGACTATTCCATTGAAGATTTTATTGAAGATTTAAAGAAAAAAGGATTCATTCGTGAAGAAATAACAGGCGATGGTACTGGCGAGGTTACCATTACTTCAAAAACGGAACGACTTATTCGTCAAGCCGCTTTAGATCAAATATTTGGAAATTTAAATAAATCGGGTAGCGGCAATCATAAATCGAAACAACTTGGCGGTGGCGATGAACTCACAGGCGAACTTAGAAGCTATAATTTTGGTGATGCTTTAGATAGAATTTCATTAACGGAAAGTCTAAAAAATGCACAAATCAATAATGGAATTGGCGAGTTCCAACTTACCGAAAATGATTTGGTAATTGAAGATACGCATTACAAATCGCAAATGAGTACTGTTTTAATGATAGACATTTCTCATAGTATGATTTTATACGGCGAAGACCGAATTACGCCTGCCAAAAAAGTAGCGATGGCGTTGGCGGAACTTATCACTACTCGTTATCCGAAAGATACCATTGATATTTTAGTTTTTGGTAACGATGCTTGGCCTATTTCTATAAAAGAATTACCTTTTCTAAAAGTGGGACCCTATCATACCAACACCGTTGCAGGTTTGCAATTAGCAATGGATATGTTGCGAAGAAAACGCAATACCAACAAACAAATTTTTATGATTACCGATGGAAAACCAAGCTGTGTTCGAGAAAAAGACGGCTCGTATTATATGAATAGTAACGGTTTAGACGAGTATATTGTTGAAAAATGCTATACGCAAGCGGCACAAGCCAGAAAATTACACATTCCTATTACGACTTTTATGATTGCCAACGATTCCTATTTGCAACAATTTGTAGATAAATTTACGGAAGCCAATCAAGGAAAAGCGTTCTACACAGGTTTAAGTGGTTTAGGAGAAATGATTTTTCAAGATTACGAAGCCAATAGGAAAAAGAAACTGAAATAAGCATTAACCAGTTGGGTATAATTAAAATTAAAAATAATTTTGCCACGAATTGTCGAATTTTTCGGATTAAGTTTTCGATATAGTTCGAATTATCATCAAAGATGATCTAATTTTTTCGATAGTTATTTCGATATTCGAGAATTCGTGGCAAAAAGAGAATAATTAATAACAGTTTTAATTATTATACCCAACGGGTTAAGCAGTATCAAATAAAAAAAATCAAATAAAAAAAATAGTAGCTAAATAGCGTTTAAAAAAATAGTATGACACATATAAAAACATTAGGTGAATTGATACAATCAGGCTATCAATCCAAAAATATTAAAGAAGAGTTACGTACCAATTTAAGAAATAAACTAATAGCCAAACAACCAACCTTTTCAGGTGTGCACGGTTTTGAGAACTCTGTAATTCCAGAATTGGAACGTGCTATTTTATCACGACATAATATTAATTTATTAGGGTTACGCGGACAAGCAAAAACACGTTTGGCACGAAAAATGGTTGAACTTTTAGACGAATACATTCCTTTTGTTACGGGTTCAGAAATTAATGACGATCCGTTGCATCCAATTTCTCGTTTTGCGATAGATTTAATTGCTGAAAAAGGAAATGACACGCCTATTTCTTGGTTGCATAGAAGCGAACGCTTTTTCGAAAAATTAGCAACTCCGGATGTAACTGTAGCAGATTTAATTGGTGATGTTGATCCAATAAAAGCGGCCAATTTAAAATTATCCTATGCAGATGAACGTGTAATCCATTTTGGAATGATTCCTCGTGCCAACAGATGTATTTTTGTAATTAACGAATTACCTGATTTACAAGCTCGTATTCAAGTAGCGTTATTCAATATTTTACAAGAAGGCGACATTCAAATACGTGGGTTTAAATTAAGAATGCCTTTAGATTTACAATTTATTTTTACTGCAAATCCAGAAGATTATACCAATCGTGGAAGTATAGTAACGCCTTTGAAAGACAGAATTGGTTCGCAAATTTTAACGCATTATCCAGAAACTATTGAAATTGCTAAAATTATTACAACGCAAGAAGCTAAGTTAGATGAGTATCAATCGTCTTTAGTACACGTGCCAAATTTAGCAAAAGATTTATTGGAGCAAGTAGGTTTTGAAGCAAGAGAATCCGAATATATAGATGCGAAAAGCGGGGTTTCAGCGCGAATGAGTATTACCGCCTACGAGAATTTAATTAGTACCGCCGAACGAAGAGCTTTACTAAATGGAGAAGAAAAAACAACGGTTCGTTTGTCTGACTTTTTAGGAATTATCCCAGCCATAACAGGAAAAGTAGAATTGGTTTACGAAGGCGAACAAGAAGGTGCTGGAGTAGTGGCGCAGTATTTAATTGCTAATGCGATTCATACTTTTTTCCCGGGTTATTTTCCTAAAATTGAAAAACTGGAGAAACAAGATGTAACTACACCTTATACCGAAATTACCGAATGGTTTTTCAATGAATCAGGTTTTGAATTAACAGATGATTGCTCAGATGAAGTGTACAAAAACATCTTAGATGAGGTACAACCATTAGAAAAATTAATTCAAAAATACCAACCAGAAATTCCTGTCGTAGACCAATATTTCCTTAAAGAATTTATCCTTTGGGCTTTGGTGGAATACAAAAAACTATCAAAGGAAAGAACCGAAGATGGCTTTCAGTTTAAAGATCCGTATTCGAAGTTTATTAGTAAATTGTCTTAAACGTCATAACATAAATACAAAAATCCGTCCCGAATACTTCGGGACGGATTTATTTGTTTTTAATAGGATTTTGTCTTGTGTCAAAAATTCTATTAATGTAAATTTTATCTTTTCCTTCTCGGTAAGTTATTTTGCAATGATGATGAATTAACTTTCGGTATTCAAATTTTAAATGTGTAAAATCTTCATCAACAGAACCAATTTTATTGAATTTATGAAATGCTAAGATTTCAGTTGCTTCTTGAATTTCATTTGCGATTTTAATTGACTTATTAAAACCGAACAATTTTACATTAAATCGAGTAACTTTTTCCAAATCTTTAATCGCTCTGTTGGTCCAAAAAACAGGTTTAATTATTCTTTCCAATTAGCAATCATTTTTTTGACTTCTTCTTGTGCATAAATATTTCCGGATTCAATATCTTTTTCAGATTCAGCGATCATTTTGTCTTTTTTAATTTGAACAAAATAAGATGTTGCCATATCGTAAAATAATTGTACAAACTTATCATCACCATTATTGATGATGTCATGAAGTTCTTGTTTAAGTTCAATTGTACTCATATCAAAATATTTATATAACAAAACTACAAAAAAAATCCGTCCCAATAACTTCAGGACGGATTTTTATTTTATAGATTAATCGACACCTTATCTCTTCAAATGCACATCAAAGTAATCCGCAATTTTCGCATACATGTGAATTCTATCTCTACCACTCACATTATGTTCATGATTTGGGTATAAGAAATAATCTACTTGTTTTCCTGCTTTAATAGATGCTTCAATGAAATTCATACTGTGTTGTTGCACTACAACAGGGTCTTGTGCTCCGTGAATAACTAATAAGCGTCCTTTTAAATTCTTAACTTTATTTAATAAAGAGGTTTTTGCATAACCTTCTGGATTATCTTGTGGCGTATCCATATAGCGTTCTCCATACATAACTTCATAATATTTCCAATCAATCACAGGTCCGCCAGCCACACCTACTTTAAATATGTCTGGTTGCGATGTTAAAAGGGAAGTCGTCATAAAACCTCCAAAACTCCATCCGAAAACGCCAATTTTATTAGTATCTACAAATGATTTTGATTTTAAGAAATCCACACCTTTCATTTGGTCTGCCATTTCGTTTACACCTAAATTTCGGTGAGTTACGTCACAGAATTTTTTACCACGCGCATCACTTCCACGGTTGTCTAATGTAAATACTACATACCCTTGTTGTGCCATATACATGTCAAAATATCCAGCACCACTAAGCCATTTATTGGTAACCAATTGCGCATGCGAACCACCATATACATACACCATTACCGGGTATTTTTTTGTAGTATCAAAATTGGCTGGATAAATTAATCTTCCGTTTAGAGGAGTTGTACCATCTGCAGCTGTTAGTGTAACCATTTCAATTCTTGGCATATCGATTTTTCCTGTAAACGGATTATCGGCTTTCACTAAAGTGGTAGCCGCCATTTTTGTTTTGATGTTTAAAATCGAAATTTCATTTGGCGTAGTAGCATTACTATATTGATCTAAAACCAGCAGGCCGTCTGAAGAAACAGAAGCATTATGTGTTCCAGAAATTGTAGTTAACTGAATTGTTTTTCCTGATTTTATATCAACCTGATAAAGTTGTCTATCTAATCCGTTATTTGCCGTTCCGATGTAATTTATTTTCGAATTTGTAACATCAAAACCTAATAAATTGGTTACCACAACGTCTTTAAAACCTAAGTTTTTAAGTAATTTTCCATCGGTAGTGTACAAATACATTTGATTATATCCATTAAAATCCGTTTGATAAATAAATTGATTCGGATTATTTGGTACGAAAGTCAACGCGTGTTGTGGTTCCACCCAAGTGGTGGCTTTTTCTTCAAATAACGTTTTTACAAAAGCACCAGTTGAAGCATCGTATTTGTTAAATTTCAAATGATTTTGGTCTCGATTTAATACACCAACAAAAATATATTTTCCTGTGGGTTCCCAAGATACCATTGTTAAATATTGGTCTTTTGGTTCACCGGTTTGTAGTGTTACTTTTTTCCCTGAAGCCACATCGTATAGTACTAAAGTAACCTGCTCACTGGTCATACCTGCCATTGGGTATTTTAGGTCTTTGTTAACTGCTTCTCGTTCGTTCCAGTTGATAATTGGATAATTACCAACCATAGTTTCGTCTTTTCTATAATACGCCAATTGTGTTCCTGAAGCATTCCACCACATTCCTCTGTCAATACCAAATTCTTGACGGTGTACATAATCTGAACCGTTTACAATAGCTGGATTTTCATCGTTTGTAACTTCAATGGTTGTATTGTTTGATGTTATTCTGATGTTATTGTCTTTTAACCAAGCTACATTTGAGTTGGAAGCAAAACGCGCTTGGCTTCCTTCTAAAGCATAGCCAATTTTTGAAGTAATTTTTTTAGTAATTACATCATACGTTACTTGATATTGATTTGTTTTTGAAGCAATTTCTGTTTGAAATGTATTGTTGCTTTTCCATTCAATAGTAAAAGGAAAGGTGCGTAATACAAATTCATCGGTTGGCAGCGCTTCTTTCAAAGCGGCTTCAAATTCCGATTTAGTAGCCAAAGTAGTTACAGCCCATCCAGAAGTAGCGCTTCTTTCCATCAAATTAGTAAAATCTGAACTTAAATAGGTAACGGATTTTGAATCTTTTCTCCATTGAATTGCGTTTAATGAAGTGGGAGCATATTTTCTTGCTCCTGTTACAGTTTCTTCAATAGTTAGTTTTTGTGCAAAAGACACACATCCAACTAAAAGAAAACTTAAAATATAGTTTTTCATTGTAAGAAATTAAATTGTGAATTAGTTGGCTAAGATAAGCATTTGTTACAAAAAAATCCGACTCATTTCTAAATCAGATTTTAAAGTATTAAATTTTTTTTCCAAAATTGTCCGATAAAAATTTAAATTAATTGGCTTTAGTCTAATAAATGGATTTTTTTTAAAGCCACTGATTACAATGATTAGCACAGATTTTTATAAATATAAATGATATAATCGGTGCTAATCCTATAATCCGTGGCTAATAATTTTTTCAATAAATTAAATTGAATGTACTGGTTTAAATCCGACAATATTGATTTTATATATTTTTTACAAAATATGTAATTCTTTCATACAAGTATACATACTTTGATACGTTCTTTCAATGTCGTTGTCTAAACCTATAGAAAAACGAATTAATCCATCAGTTAAACCCATTTCTGTTTGTTCCTCTAAAGGAATTTCAGAAGAAGTGGATGTGCCTGGTGCGCTAAAAAGGGTTTTGTAAAATCCTAAACTAACAGCCAAATACCCTAAATTTCTTTCTTGCATTAATTCCATCAAAGCATTGGCTTTTTCTAAACTTCCAACGTCAATCGTCATCATACCTCCAAAGCCATATTCTGGGTTAATCATATTTTTGTATATAGTATGACTTGGATGACTTGCCAATCCTGGATAAACGGTTTTGATGCCGTCTGCTTCAAATTTATGTGCCAAATACATCGCATTATGACTGTGTTGCTTCATTCGGATATGAAGTGTTCTTAAATTTTTCATTACCGATGCCGAACGCAAACTATCCATTGTAGGACCTAAAAGCATACTGGCACCAGAATTTACGTTTTTTAAATCGTTTATAAATTCTTGACTCGCACACGTTACACCGCCCACTGTATCCGAACTTCCGTTGATGTATTTTGTTAAAGAGTGTATCACAATATCTGCACCTAATTTTACTGGCGATACCGATAAAGGCGAAAACGTATTGTCAACTACTAATTTAAGATTGTGCTTTTTCGCAATCTTAGCTAAAGAAGCAATATCGGCTACTTCTAATAAGGGATTACTCACCGTTTCGCAATATAAAACTTTAGTTGATGGAGTTATGGCTGCTTCTACAAGGTCTAATTTAGTAATGTCAACAAAAGTAGTTTTTATGCCAAATCTCGGTGCGAAATTTTTCAAAAAGGCATAGGTTCCGCCGTATATAGTTCTACTTGAAACCACGTGGTCGCCTTGTCCGCAAAGTTGTAAAATTGTTGGTGTTATAGCGCCCATTCCAGAAGCAGAAACATTGGCAGTTTCAGTGCCTTCCATTGCTGCTAACGCTTTATCTAAATATAAATTACTTGGCGAGGAATGTCGGGAATATAAATAACAACCTTCTGCGTTACCTTCAAAGGTATCAAACATAGTTTTAGCAGAAAGAAATGTGTAGGTAGATGAATCGGATATAGAAGGATTTACTCCTCCAAATTCGCCAAAATACTGTAAATCTTGTATGTTGTCGGCTGGATTAAATGTGCTCATAGTTGTTTGTTTTTATCTATCAAAATTGAAAATAATAAATTAATATTTCAATAATATCTTAAATATTTAGTTTATTTATCTAAAATATTTGTTAATTATAGATTATTTATCATTAATTTAGGTTTTTTATGTATTTTTACCAAATAAATAACGACCCGCTCCTCAAAGTTTCTAACTTCGAGGAAGTGTTTTTCGGTCTCAGACCGATTAGTAAAGTTCGGAGAACTTTTATCGCCTCCACGAAGTTAGAAACTTCGTGGAGCAGATTTTTTTATGTATTTTTAATAAATAAATTACGACAACAATGGATGCAATTGATAAAAAACTATTAGAATTGATGCAAATCGATTCAAAAAAAACAACAAAAGAACTATCAAGTAAATTAAATTTATCCGTTACGGCTGTGTATGAACGGATAAAAAAATTAGAACGCGAAGGGATTATTCGTAAGTATGTTACAATTTTAGATAAAACAAAAATTAACAAAGGTTTTGTAGTGTTTTGTCACGTTAAATTAATTAAACATTCAAGGGACTTAATTTCCGAATTTGAAAAAGAAGTAGTAACGCTAACTGAAGTTTTAGAATGTTTTCACGTAAGTGGCGATTACGATTATATTCTTAAAATTTGCGTAAAAGATATGGAAGAATACCGAGAATTTATGGTTACTAAGTTAACCACTTTGCAACATATTGGTAGTACGCACAGTACTTTTATGATTGGAGAAGTGAAAAATTCTACTTCATTTGTGTTGAATTAAAAATAGTAAAGTTTTTTCGCTAAATAGCTATACATATTTATATAAAAACTTTACTTTTGTACTTTGAAAACATACTATAACATTTTATAAAATATATTTATGAGTCAATTTGATGTAACCATTATTGGTTCTGGACCTGGAGGATATGTAGCAGCTATTCGTTGCGCCCAATTGGGATTTAAAACAGCAATTATTGAAAAATACGCAACGCTTGGCGGAACGTGTCTGAATGTGGGATGTATTCCATCAAAAGCATTATTGGCATCATCGCATCATTATGAAGAATTGCAACATTTTGCAGACCACGGAATTGAAGTTTCGGGTGAAGTAAAAGTCAATTTAGAAAAAATGATTGCCAGAAAACAAGCGGTTGTAGACCAAACTTCTGGCGGTGTAAAATACTTAATGGACAAAAATAAAGTTACAGTTTTTGAAGGTTTAGGTTCTTTTGAAACTGCGACTTCTGTTAAGGTAACTAAAGCAGACGGTTCATCTGAAATCATCGAATCTAAAAATATCATTGTTGCTACAGGTTCTAAACCTTCAAACTTACCTTTTATCAAATTAGATAAAGACAGAATCATTACTTCAACGGAAGCTTTAAAATTAAAAGAAGTGCCTAAACATTTAGTAATTATTGGTGGAGGTGTTATCGGTATCGAATTAGGACAAGTATATTTACGTTTAGGAGCTCAAGTTTCTGTAGTAGAATTTATGGATAGAATTATTCCAGGAATGGACGCTTCTTTATCTAAAGAATTAACAAAAGTCTTGAAAAAACAAGGTATGAAATTCTACACGTCTCACAAAGTTCAATCGGTTGAGAGAGCAGGAGATGTAGTTACTGTAAAAGCTGAAAACGCAAAAGGAGAAACCATTACGTTAGAAGGCGATTATGCATTAGTTTCTGTAGGTCGTCGTCCATATACCGATGGTTTAAATGCAGAAAAAGCAGGCGTAAAAGTTACAGATAGAGGTCAAATTGAAGTGAACAATCATTTACAAACTTCAGCAGCAAATATTTATGCAATTGGCGATGTTGTACGTGGTGCGATGTTAGCGCACAAAGCGGAAGAAGAAGGTGTTATGGTTGCTGAAATTTTAGCCGGACAAAAACCACATATCGATTATAATTTAATTCCTGGCGTTGTATATACGTGGCCAGAAGTGGCAGCTGTGGGTAAAACAGAGGAGCAATTAAAAGCAGAAGGTATTGATTTTAAAGCAGGAAGTTTCCCATTTAAAGCATTAGGAAGAGCAAGAGCTGGTGGCGATACGGACGGATTTGTAAAAATCTTAGCCGATGCCAAAACAGATGAGGTTTTAGGGGTTCATATGATTGGTGCTCGTTGTGCCGATTTAATTGCAGAAGCGGTTACCGCAATGGAATTTAGAGCATCAGCAGAAGATATCTCAAGAATGTCTCACGCACACCCAACGTTTGCAGAAGCCATCAAAGAAGCCGCATTAGCAGCAACAGCAAATAGAGCGTTACACGTATAAATTTAAAATCCAAAAATCCAAAATTAAATTCCAATATTTAAATTCCAAAAATTTAAATTTCAAATACAAAAAATCCCAAATTCTTATGAATTTGGGATTTTTTACTTTATATCTTAGCTAATTCTTTTTCTTTTTGATAGCCAAATAAATGATCCTTTTTAATGATTTCTGCGGTGCCATCTGGTAGCATATCTTCCCAGCCAGACTCGCCTTTAGCAATCATTTTTAATATTTTTCTGGAGAAAATATCTAATGTTTTGGCATCGTAAGTTTCAATATCCGTAACTTTTCCGTTGTATTTAAAGAATTTATACAATTCCTTCATTCTCGGATGTACTTTTAAGTTTTCTGATGTAATTATTTCACCCGTTTCTGGGTCTTTCATCGGATATAAATATACTTTTAAATCTCTGTAAAATAATTTTCCAAAGGCTTCTAAAATTCCACCAGACATATGACGGTAGTATTTCTCATCAAAAATTTCTACCAAATTACTCACACCCATAGCTAAAGCGGTACGTGATTTTGTAAAAGATGAAAAATATTCTAAAACTTTATAATATTCTTGAAAGTTAGAAATCATTACGGTTTGACCTAAAGCACATAAAAGTTCTGCTCTGTCTAAGAAATCTCTTTCGTCAATTTCACCTTCTGCTTTTAAGTTGGAAAGCGTGATTTCGAAAACCACAAACGTATTTTCTTTACTTACTTTATTTTCTTGTATAAACATCTCGTAAGATTGTTTATACATATCCATATTTACTTTAGTTACAGGTCGGAAACTACCACGTAACGCTAAAATATTCTTTTTATATAAAACCGCTGCTGGCAAAATATTCTTTCCTTCCGGATTAAACATTACGGCATCTGTAAAGCCGTATTTCACCAATTGCAAACTCATTAATCTGTTGTCTACATCTGCAAAGCTTGGACCTGAGAAATTTATCGTATCAATTTCAATTTGGTCTTTTTCTAAATGGTCGTATAAATAACGCAATAATTTTTTTGCATCATTGTGTTTGTAAAACGCGCCATAAATTAAGTTTACACCTAAGATTCCCAAGGTTTCTTGTTGCAAACGCGCATCATTTTCTTTAAAACGAATGTGAATTAAGATTTCATTATACGCTTGGTCGGGTTCTACTTGAAATTTAATTCCTACCCAGCCGTGTCCTTTAAATTGTTTTGCAAAATCAATAGTCGCTACGGTATTCGCATAACTAAAAAACATTTTGTTTGGGTGCTTGTCTCTTTTTAAACGATCTTCAATAAGTTTCGTTTCGTGCGTAAGCATTTTTCTTAATCTGCTTTCGGTAACATATCTTCCATCTTCTTCAATTCCGTAAATGGCATCACTAAAATCTTTATCGTAGGCAGACATCGCTTTTGCAATCGTACCTGAAGAAGCTCCAGCTCTGAAAAAATGCCTCACCGTTTCTTGTCCGGCACCAATTTCGGCAAAGGTTCCGTAAATATTTTCGTTTAAATTAATACGGAGTGCTTTGTCCTTTGTAGAAGGGATTTGTTCAATAGCTTTGTCTCCTCTTAATGTGATTTCAGTCGTCATTTATTCAAATGTGTTTTTGGCCAAATTAAAATACATTGCAAAGTTAATAAATTATAGGTTTTAACAAGAGTATTTTGTTATTTTTGTAAAAAAGAAATTACAACCATTACAATAAAGTAGCACTTTTCTACTAAAAGTAACGGGTAACTTTTTTAGCGTGTCAATCACATACATATGAAATTATACTTCTTAGGAACGGGTACATCTCAAGGCATTCCAGTAATTGGAAGTACGCATTTTGTGTGTTTAAGTGATGATGCAAAAGACAAGCGATTGCGCGTTTCTGTTTGGATACACGATGAAGATTTTTCTATAGTTATCGACTGCGGACCCGATTTTCGTCAGCAAATGCTTACCAGTGGTTGTTCGCGTATTGATGGGTTGTTTTTTACACACGAACACGCAGACCATACAGCTGGTTTGGATGATATTCGTCCGTTTTATTTTAATCAAGGTGACATTCCGGTTTACGGACATTCGCGCGTGTTGCAAAATTTAGCCAAACGATTTGATTATATCTTTGAAAAAGAAAACAAATATCCAGGCGCGCCTTCTGTGTTGCCAGTTGAAGTTGTAAATAATCAGAATATAACGATTAAAAATCAGGAAATTATTCCAATTAATGCGATGCACGGAAATTTACAGGTTTTTGGATACCGAATTAAAGATGTGGTATATTTAACAGATGTAAAAACCATTGCAGATTCAGAATTAGATAAACTAAAAAATGTTGAGGTGTTAGTTATCAATGCGTTACGTTTTGAACCACATAATACGCATTTTAACATTGAAGAAGCCATAAATTTTATAAATTTGGTGCAACCTAAAAAAGCGTATTTAACACATATTAGTCATATTTTAGGATTGCACGAAGAAGTACAAAAACAATTGCCAGAAAACGTTTTTTTGGCTTACGATAATTTAGAAATAGAAATTAAATAAATAGTAAAATGAAAAGGAGTTTATTACTTTACGGAATCGTATTTTCAGTATTAATTAATATTTTTCAATTTGTAAATTCTTCAAATATCTTGAAAAGAAGCGAAGAAGTATCTACAATTAGTAAAAAGGAATTAAAAAAAGCACAAGATACCATTGCGAAATTACGCGACAATGATACGTTTTCCTTAGACACTAATGAAAATGCGCAAGAGTATTATTTTGAATACGATGTAAAAGCGTTACAAACGAAAGTGAAAGAAGATTTAACATCTTTTAACGCGGATAAAAAAGGAAATAAATATGTTTCTTACGATCAAATTGGCGACAATCCATTTTTGATTAACAACATAAAAATTTTAAATCATAGATGGATTATTGCTAACTTTTCTGATGGTAAAGTTTGGGGTGAAGTGTTGATAAAATACTTTCATAATGCTGATAAACCTACCGAATTTGAAACCGTAGAAACCTTAATTTATCAAGAAACGCTAAATTAAAAATGAAAAAACTTGTATATATATTACTGCTGACATCGTTATTTTCTTGCGATTATATCTTAAAGAATCCGCCAAAAGATACCACGGAAATGGATTCTATTGTGAAAAATCAGGTAAATGATGACAAAAACGAAAACGGGTGCGATTTAAAAGCAGGGTACAAATGGTCGAATATGACTAAAAAATGTGTACGTGTTTTTGAAGAGGGCTATCGTTTAACTTCTATAGAAAGAGATTCGCTTGCCAAAAGAAAAAACGCCTTCTTTTTTGTGGATGAAGACAGCTTAATTGCAGAAGTTTTCTTGCCAGATTCTAAAGAATCAATAGTTTTTAAAAGAGAAAGCGAAGACCAAAACTTCAAATTTAAAGATTTCGAATTCCGTACCAACAAAGGTTTTTATTTGTACTACAAACAAACTCTTATGTTTCAACCTGCCATTCCTGTAGATACCAAAGTTTTAGGAAAAGACGAGGAGCATTAGTTTTTTGGGTATAAGGTTTTGGGTTTAGGGTAAAAGGTGCCTTTTACAGAATAATTATTTTATTCGTTTTGTCATACTGAACTTGTTTCAGTATCTGAATTTATTAAACTTCAGCAGGTTTTGGGTTGACTTTATTAATCAATCCTATGATATGTGATTGATTTGCAATGTTTCACTTTTCCCTTTTCATCGGGGCAACTATAAAACCAAATTTGACGAAATACAATCTTTATCAAACCGTCATTCAAACTTTGGTCCCCGTCAATTTGAGTAAGTCTAAAAAAACCTTTTTCTTTTTTGAATGTACCTTTTCTTATTTCTACCATCCAATTTTTATAATCATTTGTACTGTCGGATATTTTTTTCGAGTATTTACGATTTACAAAAGTGTAATCTTCATATAACTCCATTTCGTATACCAAAGAATCATTATCTTTTTCGCCAAGATGTAAAGTATATGTCTTTTTTGGATTTTGTGCAAGTCCAGAAACAGAAATAATTAATAAGATGAAGATATATAGTCTTTTCATATTTGCTTTAGTTTAATTTTTTTGTAATTAGTTTTCTTTAATTTTTAATTCTTTTGAGTATCTAACTAAAAGCATTGGAACAATTATGCAAACAATCTCAATAATACTTACTATATAGTTTTGCGGTATAAAATTCATAGCAATTAGGAAAAGTCCACTTATTAATAACGTAATCTTAATTTTTAATTGATTCAAAAGGAGTCCATTAACTATGTAATAAAACCCAATAATTGTAAACATCAAACTATTAATTATCCTATTAGTTTGTTCGCTATAATTCAGAAACCATCCTGAAATTTTTGCAACTAATATAACTGCTATTAAAATTGCTAAAACAGAAAATAAGTTTTTTTTCATTTTTATTATTTTTTAATTACTTCTACAGAATAATTATTTTATTCGTTTTGTCATACTGAACTTGTTTCAGTATCTGAATACTCAAAGTATAAGAACTTTACTGGGATTTACTGAAAAATTCTCAATCTTGCTAAACGCCTGTTAGCATTAGCCTTTTTTAATTAAGTTTATATTTAGAAAATGTATATTTCAAACTATCTTTTATATAAATGTTATAGTTGTTCGTTGTGTAAAGATAATCTTCTAAAATTATCAATGTAGATATGCTATATTCTTTCTCAAAATCAATCTCATAAGATTTGTTATCTTCTAATCTTATGAGTTTTGTTTCTATTACCCAAGGTAAAAATGTTTTGTGATTTTCTACTTTGAATCTCACAGGTTTATTCAAATCATTAAATTCATTTTTGAAAATATGTGTTTTGACTTCCTTCGGTAGGTCAGTATATTTAATATCTGTTGCAGTAAGATTTACATCTTTACAACTCAATAAAAGGATACTTGAAATCGCAAAATAAAATATTATACGCATTTTTGTTAAGGTTACTGCAAACCGCTGTTAGTGGCTGGTTATTTTACCGGTTCTATTAATTGAACTTTCCATAAAATTCTGTTATGTCAAAATAATATGAAACAGTTTCGTTTTTCTGAATTAATTGAATGTTTATTAAATCTATTTTTTTATTGTCTTTAGTAATTGTTGATTGTCCAACTGGTTTCCAATCTTTAAATTTCTCGCCATTTATTTTTGCGATATAAGCATATTCAGCAGCAACACCATTTCTTTCATTTCCTGCATTTTTTATTATGATTGCATTTTCAACTGTTTTTCCGTCACCACCTTCATAGGTAACTTTTGTCAAATCGTGCATTTTATTCCAATATTCTGTTGCGCTAGATTTAGTAGCTGTATTTTGGGTTGTAACACAAGAAATAGTTATGTTAGCTAATATAAGTAGAACTATAATTTTTTTCATTTATTCAATTTTTAATATTTTTAACTATCAGTAATTCGCTTTTCGGTTTTTTATTAAATTTAATTCTGTAATGTCTTTTATTTATGCGTTTTTTTTAAAAAAACTAGCTACTAACGTTTTTCATAAATATGCTGTTGGCAGAGGTATTAATTATTTGTAACAAATTCTAATTCCATTATTTCAATAATATTGTTATTCTGATCTTTAACAGTTAAATTAATAATTCCCTTAATATGAATGCCTCCGCCTGGTTTTGTCCCATTGTATATATTAGTAACTACTAAATTTCCAGAGGTGCGAAAATTTTGCCATTGTTGTTGACTGTGCAAACTACCTAAATAACTATCATTAATAATATAAGGAGATAAAGCTTTCCTGTAACTAACTTTATTATTAGTTGAATTTTCATCAAAACTCAAATTCATTAAGTTAGTTAGTGGTTGATTTAGCTGGATTGAAATATTTCTTCCATCACCAGAAACATAATCAATATTTTGATTACCAGTACCATTATTTAAAACTTGGAAATAAGATGATAAATAATTTGATGTACTGTTATTACTTTTAATGTAACAATAATCTCTTCCCCATGGAGACATAGCATCAAATGAATGGAAAATTTTTCCTTCAATTACCCTACTTTCTTGTGAATTTGTTGTTGAGTTAAGAATTCCACTAAATTCAATTGTAATTTTTTTAGATGTTTCATTAATTTCAAATTTATTTATTTGAAAAGAATTTAATGGTTTGTAAGTAGGTGTCTTAAATATTTTTAATATGTTATTACCAGCATTATATTTAGTCTCCTCTAATTCAAAGGAAAGTAATTGACCACTCTCTGTAAATATATATTTTAAATCATAAAAAAACTCAGCAATATTTCCATTTTTTACTGATATAGACGCAGAACCTTGATAATTAGTCCCTAAAAGCGTTAAGCCCGTGCCATTATTAATTGATTTGTATGTTTTTCCGTCAATTTTTAATTCAATTAACTCATTAACTTTATCATTTACAGCTTCCTCTTGAATAATCTCATCATCTTTAGAGCAAGAAATTAAAGAAATTAGGATTAAAAAAACAGCTATTATTTTTGCATTAGTATGTTTCATAATTATTGTATTTTAAGTTTTTTTTGTCAATATCTCTGCCAACTTGTATATATGTCTGAAAAAATCAGACTTATCTAACCAATTTTAGATGTATATGTCTTACTAACGCCAGTTTTACCTTTTCCCAAAGTTAATAAATCAAATCCAATATTCTTTGTAGAATGTTTCCTACAAAAATGTGAGCAGTTTTTATATTTTAAAATTACAATTTCTTCTCATCCACATCCTTTAAAAACTTAATTACACCTGTAAAATACGTTTCTTGGTCGTCGTATTGTGATAAATGACTGCCGTTTTTACAAAATAAAAAGCGTCCGTTTTGTACTTGTGTTGCCATCCATTTCATATGTTCAGGATCCATAGTGTCGTATTTTGCGCCAATGGTTAAGGTTGGCACGGTCAACTCTTTTAATCGTTTCGACACATCCCAGTTTTTAATGTAGGCATCACCTGTAATACCAAATTCGCTATACCCTTGCATAGAAATATATACCTCAGAATTAATGTGTTTAAAACATCTGGTTATGGATTCAGGCCATTCTTTTTGTGGTTTTCTTAAAATATGTTGGGTATAATAATGTTCAAAAAGCAATTCGGTATAACGTGGATTGGCAAAATCATTATTTTTTTCCAATTGCATAATTTCATTATACACGTCTTTGTTCAATTGCGGACCCAATACTTCCTTAGCATATTTGTTATACAACGGAATGCTTGAAACCATATTTGAAATAATCAATCCTTTTAAATTTTTCTGATATTTCAAGGCATAATCCATCGCTAAAATCCCACCCCAAGATTGTCCCAAAACGTAAAAATTATCTTTGTTTAAACCAAGTGCTATGCGTACTTGTTCCACTTCTTCTACAAAGCGTTCATTCGTCCAAAGCGATTTGTCTTTTGGCTGGTCGGAATAATACGAACCCAATTGGTCGTAATAAATAAATTCTATGCCTTCTTTTGGAAAATAGCCTTCAAAAGATTCGTATAATTCGTGTGTTAAACCAGGTCCGCCGTGTAAAAGCAATACTTTTATTTTCGGGTTGTTCCCAAATCGTTTTGTCCAAACTTTAAAAGTGCCTTTTGGTGTTTTTATAGGAATCATTTTAATTCCACCTGTGTATTGGTCTGCTTTTGAGTCAAAGGTGTGGTAGGTCTGTAACGAAAAATCTTCGCTCTTTTTACAAGAAAAAAAAGCGAAGATTAATGTAATGAAAATATATTTTTTCATATTAAGAGTTGTAAATTTTATCGTAAAGGGTTTGGTATTTCTCTTTGATTATTTTACGTTTTAATTTCATTGTTGGTGTTAAATGCCCTGCATCAATTGACCATAAATCGGGTGTTAATTCAAAACGTTTTACTTGTTCCCAATTACCGAATTTTTTGTTGGCTTCATCAATATCTTCTTGAATACGCGCAATAACTTTTGGATTGTTACAAAGGTCTTCGTTAGAATTTCCTAAATCAATATTATGTCTGATTGCCCATTCTTTTACAAAATCAAATGCCGGTTGAATGAAAGCCGCAGGCATTTTTTCGCCATCGCCAATAACCATAATTTGCTCAATAAAACGAGATTGTTTGAATGAATTTTCTAATACTTGTGGCGCAACATATTTACCTCCAGACGTTTTAAACATTTCTTTTTTACGATCGGTGATTTTTAAGAAGCCATCAGCATCAATCTCACCAATATCTCCTGTATGGAAATATCCGTTTTTAATTACTTCTGCAGTTTGTGCTTCGTCTTTATAATAGCCAATCATTACGTTTGGTCCTTTACAAAGAATTTCGCCATCTTCAGCAATTTTAACTTCTACGTTTTCAATAACTCTACCAACAGTTCCAATTCTGAAACCTCCATTTCGCATATCGTTTACAGAAATTACTGGAGACGTTTCTGTTAATCCGTATCCTTCCATAACCGGAATTCCAGCTGCGGTAAATACTTTGGTTAAACGCGTTTGAAGTGCCGCACTTCCAGAAACTAACATTTCCAATTCGCCACCTAAACCTTCTTGCCATTTAGAGAAAATTAATTTTCTGGCAATTCCTAATTTGAAGTTATAAAAGGCACCATTTTCATTATACGGTTTGTAATTCATACCTAAATCCAATGCCCAAAAGAATAATCGCTTTTTAATCCCTGTTAAATCCGCTCCTTTTGCGTAAATTTTATCGTACACTTTTTCTAAAAGTCTTGGTACAACTGACATTACGTGCGGATGTACTTCTTTTAAATTGTCAGATATTTTTTCAATACTTTCCGCAAAATAAATAGATATTCCACCATATTGATACAAATACGTTAACATTCTTTCGAAAATATGGCAAATCGGTAAGAAACTCAAAGCACGCGTACTTCCTTTTCGTAACGGCATTCTTTTATCTGAATTTAATACATCAGAAACAATATTATCGTGCGTAAGCATCACGCCTTTTGGTCGACCTGTAGTTCCTGAAGTATAAATTATAGTTGCTAAATCGGAAGGCAAAACAGCATCTTTTCGAGCTTCTACGTCATTTTGATTTGCGGTATCGTTACCTGTTTCTAATAAATCACTCCATTTTTTACAACCAGAAATTTCGTTAAACGAAAAAATATCTTTTAACAATGGAATATTAGCGTGTACCGATTTTAATTTATCGTACACTTCTTGGTCGGATACGAAACAATATTTAGCTTCAGAATGGTTTAAAATATATTCATAGTCTTCTGCAGAGATGGTTGGATACATTGGCACGTTTTGTGCCCCAGTCTGTAAAATTCCAATATCTGAAATGTGCCATTCTGTTCTGTTGTTTGAAGAAATGATAGCGATTTTATCATTTTTTTCAACACCTAAATGTAATAAGGCTCTAGATAAAGCATTGGCTTTATTAATATATTCTTGTGTAGAAGTTTTAACCCAATCGGTACCGTACTTTGTAACCAAAGCATCTGGTAAGTTGAATTTTTCTAACTGATAATAAGGAAAATCAAAAAGTCGTGTTACATTTTTCATATAAAAAGTTTTTTTTAAACTGCAATTTATAAAAAAATAGAACTTTATAAAAATTTTTAACTGAAAAACTTTGAATATTGCTAATTTTGCATCAATTAAATATTAATTAAATGAAATCATTTTTCAGATTAAATGAATACAGCGTGTTGTTTTACCGAATAGGTTTGGCGTATTTGTTTTATTTTATAGCTCGAATTTTATTCTACACGTATAATTACGATATTTTGGATGTAAATTCAGTAACTGAGTTTTTGCAGATTTCGTATCACGGTTTGGTTTTTGATACTACGGCTATTTTATATGTAAACGGACTATTTATTTTATTGTCTACTTTACCATTTTTTATAAATACAAAACCGAAGTATCAAAGAGGATTGTTTTATTTGTATTTCATTTCAAATTTATTTTTTTACGCCTTTAATTTTGTCGATTTAATTTATTACAAATACAATTTTTCTCGATTAACACTTGCCGCTTGGGATTTGGTAAAAAATGAAGAGTCAAAAGGCGGTATGTTATTTCGATTTTTAATTACCTATTGGCACGTGTTTTTGTTGTTTATTGTGGTAGCTATTTTATGGATATTTTTATATCAAAAAGTAAAAGTGAAACACAATTTAGTTGAAAATGCTAAGTTAAAATATGTTGCAAAATCTATTTTTGGTGTGTTAGTAATTGCTACTTTGTGTATTGGTGGGATTCGAGGCGATTTCAAGAAAAGTACTCGACCAATTAATTTAGTAGACGCCAACAGATTTGTAAAAAAATCACAACAAGCCGATTTGGTTTTAAATTCTACTTTTTCGTTTTTAAGAACTTTAGGTGTACAATCGTTTAAAAAAACCGATTTTAATATACCAGAAGAAGTTGTCAATGCAAATTTTCAACCCATTAAGTTGTACGATTCTAATACTCCAACTTCACCAAATATTGTATTGATTATCACCGAAAGTATGGGAAGAGAATATATCGGAGCGTTTAATAAAAATACAAATATTAAGGATTATGTGAGTTATACGCCTTTTATTGATTCCTTGGCTACCGAGAGTTTAATTTTTACCAATGCGTATGCCAACGGGTATAAATCCATACACGGTATGTCATCTATATTATCAGGAATTCCATCGTTTAAAGATGCCTTTACATCTTCTCCGTATGCCAAACAAAAAATTGGCTCTATGGTTTCTTGTTTAAAAAGTAAAGGGTATGATACTTCATTTTTTCACGGTGCACCAAACGGTTCTATGGGCTTTTTAGGATTTGGAAATATTTTAGGTTTTGACCATTATTATGGTATGACAGAATACGGAAATGATGCCGATTTTGATGGTTCGTGGGGAATTTGGGATGCTCCTTTTATGCAATTTATGAATAAAACGATAAGTCAAAAGAAAGCACCATTTTTTAGCACTATTTTTACGGTAACTTCACACGAACCTTATGTGGTACCTGCTGAGTTTAAAAATAAATTGCCAAAAGGTACAAGTTTGATGCATCAGCCTGTAGGGTATACAGATTACGCTTTTAAAAAGTTTTTTGAAGCCGCTAAAAAAGAGCCGTGGTTTGAAAATACTATATTTATTATTACCGCTGATCATTGTAATTTAGTGAATTATCATGAAGAATATTATAACAAAATTATGAATAGATTAGCTGTTCCGATTCTTTTTTATTCACCAAAATATAAGTTAAAAGGGGTAAACGATGAGTTGACACAACATATAGATATTTTTCCAACAGTTATGGATATTATTGGGTATAATAAACCATTTAGAAGTTGGGGAAGAAGTTTGGTAGCTAAAAATAACAGTAATACAAAGCCATTTGTAATGAATTATAATACGGGAATGTATAACTTTGCTCGAGGAAATTATGTTTGTGCTTTTGATGGAAAAGTAGCCGTTGGTTTTTACGGTAAAGAGGATAAAGAACAATTGCACAATTTAATTGGAAAAAGAAACAAAGAAATGAATGATATGGAAACGGCCTGTAAAGGGTTTCTTCAAGATTATTTTAATAGAATTATAGATAAAAAGTTGAGTAATTAAGTCGAAAGTCGAAGGTCGAAAGTCAAAAGTCAAAAGTCGAAGGTCGAAAGTCAAAAGTCAAAAGTAATTTTAGAGTAGTAAAATGAAAAAGAAAATATTAGTTTCAGTTATTGTAATTGCTGCACTTTTTTGGGCAAAGAGCTATTTTTATGATTATAAAATAAACCATAATTTAAAAGTAATTTCTGAAGGTAAAGTATATAAGAGTGGCGTGATTCCACCTGAAGATATTGCCGATTTTGTAAAAGAGCACAAAATTAAAAGCATCATCGATTTACGTTTTCCAGGAACGGGTGACGATGTAAATAATCCAGAAATTCCTGTAGAACTTATTGCAGAAAAAAAAGCAGCTGCTAAAATTAAAGGATTGAATTATTTCAATATAGGCTCCGATCAAGTGCCAAAGCCAGAAAATTTAGAAGCTTTTTTTAAAGTGATGGACAACAAAGCAAATTATCCAGTATTAATTCATTGTTTTCACGGTGTTGGTCGTGCCGAAATGTATTCTGCCATTTATCGTATAGAATATGAAAACTGGGACAGAGATGAAGCGAGAACAGAAACCCGTTTTTTAACCAAATTCAGTTCTTTCGATTTAGGAAAACCAAAAGGCGATTTTTTGCATAGTTATGTTTCTAGAAAAGAGAAAATAGAGAAAAGTAAATAGAACATAGAATCTGAAACAAGTTCAGATTGACAAACTTTTAATTAAATCTGTGCGAATCTGTTACATCCGTTCAATCTGTGTACCCATCTAAACAATCCCAAACCCCAAAACAATTGCAAATACAATAATCATAAATGCCACAATTTTCTGAATGGTAGTTATGGTTATTTTTTTTACCAATTTGTTTCCAAAATATACACCTATAAACGCAGCAAGTGTTGCAACTATTAGTAAATTCAAATTCAAACTATCTTTTACTTTTGAAATGTTGGTAAAATAAACAGACATTCGACTTATGTCTATCATACAAGCGATAAGTACACCTGTTGCAATAAATGCTTCTTTAGATAAGCCAACTTTTGTTAAAAAGGCACTACGTAATGCGCCTTGATGTCCGGAAAGTCCACCAAAAAAGCCACTTAATATACCACCTATAGGCAAATATTTTTTAGGAAATTGTAGGTTTTTTAATTTCGGAAGTAATTCAAATAAAGCGAAGAAAATTAGTAAAACAGCCACAATAACTTTCATCAATGTAATTTGAAACACGTATTCTCGTATGGTGTATTCGCTTAAAACATTGGCATTAGTAATTTTATCTAACAAAAAAGCCCCAAGAAAAGCAAAAATCAAAGCTGGAATTCCAAATTGTATTGCAATTTTCCAATTAATATGTTTTTTAACCAAAACGAATTTAAATGCATTGTTCAAAAAATGTACAATCGCTGTTAAAGCAATCGCTACATCAACAGGAAAAAATAATGCAAAAGCAGGTAATAATAACGTTCCCAATCCAAAACCAGAGAAGAAGGTTAGGGCAGAAGCAAGTAATGCTACAATAGGAATTATAATGTATTCCATATAAGTCAAAAGTCATAACGTCTTAAAGTCACAAACCTTTCGACTTTATGACTTTAAAACTTTTTGACTATTATATTCCATTAATAATTCCGAAAAAATCGTTGGCATTTAATGCAGCGCCTCCAATTAATCCGCCATCAACATCTGGTTTAGAAAATATTTCTTTGGCATTGTCTGGTTTTACACTTCCACCGTAAAGGATGGAAACATTTTCTGAAATGTCTCTTCCAAACACTTTATCTACTAAATTTCTAATAAATAAATGCATTTCTTGTGCTTGTTCTGGAGAGGCCGTTTCGCCAGTTCCAATTGCCCAAACAGGTTCGTAAGCCAATACAATGTTTTTCCAGTTTTCTTTTGAAATATGAAACAAACCATCACGTAATTGGTATTCCACAACGTTAAAATGATTGTCGCTTTGTCTGTCTTTTAATTCTTCGCCAAAGCAAAAAATAACGGTCATATCGTGTGCTAATGCGGTATCTACTTTATTGGCTAATAAGGCATCATTTTCGTAAAAATAAGCTCTTCTTTCACTGTGACCTAAAATAACTGTATTTACGCCAATACTGGTTAGCATAGCTGCAGAAACTTCACCTGTAAACGCGCCACCTTCTGCTTGATGCATATTTTGCGCTGCGATTTTAATATCTGAACCCGCTACTAATTCAATAGCCTTTGCTAAATAAGGAAAAGGAGTAGCTAAAATAACTTCCGCTGAATTGTTTGGTTTATTGTTTTTAATTTCATTGATTAATTCAATGGCTTGCGGTAAGGTTTTGTTCATTTTCCAGTTACCGGCTACGATGTTTTTTCTCATTTTTTAATTTAGTTACAACATTTTTTTGAACACAGATTGGAGAAATTATTGAAATTATTAAAATTTCTCCAATCTGTGTTTTAATAATAAATAAGGCTTCTTTTGTTTATGATATTTTATTTAGATGCTTCTATACTTTCAATGATTTTATCAAAGTCTTTTTCGATGGCGCGGAATAAAACAATTTTTCCTTCTTTGTTAATTACAATAAAACGCGGAATCCAATCCAACTTAATTGAAGTTCCAAATTCACCTTTCATTCCATCTGGAATTAGATAATTTTCGCCCGTAACCTCGTGCTTTTCAATGCCACTTTTCCATGCATCAAAGGTTTTATCACAAGATAAATTTACAAAAGCCACTTCTGGATATTTGGCTTTTAAATCCTTAACCTGAGGCATATTTTTAACACAATCACCACACCACGAAGCCCAAACTTCAATTACCAAGGTTTTACCTTGATTTTGTTTTAAAATTTCTTCAAAAGTAATGCCTTGATTTTCAGAGTTGATTAATTTTGCAGTTAAACTTTCTTTTGAAAATTCAGTTTGTGCTTGGCAAGATGTTAACCCAAGTCCTAATGCTAATGTAGCTAAGATTTTTTTCATTGAATTTGTTATTTGGAATTTGTTATTTGTTATTTGGAATTTTATTTTTTGTATATAACTTTCTCTAATGCTTTACTGTTAAATGCTTTTTCGGCAATACCGTCAAAAAATTTAATCACGTTTCCGTTGTGTAAATATACTACACCAGGTGTGTCTTTTCCAGAACCTAATTTCGTCCAAAAAGGAATGATGTCTATAACTTTATGTGGGAATTGTTTTCCAGCGTATTTAAAGAAATCTGGAATTTTTTCCGCTTCTTCATCCATAAATACAATTTGTACTTCAGGGAAATCTTTATGTTTTTTTTGTAAAGCGTTTAAGTCTTTTGCAGCATCTCTACAATGTTCGCAACCAGGTACGAAAAAACACAATATTTTTTGACCTTTATCAATATCTGCATATAAGTCGGAATACCCCGAAACCGCTTGTTTTGGACCTACTTCTTTTTTGATTTCTTCAACCGGTTTATCTGTTTTTACTTTCGATGAATCTATGGTTTTAATTTCCTCGATTTTTACTGAATCCGTTAGTTTTGATATTGTATCAGTTGAAATATTGATATTATCAATACTATTTGAAATTGAAACTGAACTCGCTTTCATCGGAGCCAACATAAATAATCCTAATATGCAACTTAAAGTGATGCTGGTTAACATCCAAATATTCGATTTTTTATCGTTTTCTGAAATTTTCCATAACCAAATTAATAATCCAACTGCGATGATGTTTTTAATAATAGCTTCAATAGGAGTCATTGGAATTAATTCGCCAAAACAACCACAATTCCCTGAATTTCCGCCACTTAAAAAAGTAACATAACTCAAATGAATGATAAAAACACTCAACAAACCCACTGTTGCAGGAATGGTAATGCGTTTTAAGAAATGATTGCTTAGCATTAAAAAGCCAAGAGCAAATTCAATTCCAATTAAAATTCTTGAAAAATAGGGTGCAAGTGATTCTGAAAATCCTAAAGTTAAAAGTTGTTTGACTTCAAAAGTAGAAATAGCAAAATAGGGAGAAAAATCGATAAATGGAAAATCAGAAATCCATCCTTTAGATATTTTCGCAATTGCTGAAACTATAAAAAGTAAAGCAATAACTATTCTTAATGTCCAAGATATATTTTTTTTGTTCATTTTTTTATTTGTTACGCAGAGTTACACAAAGATTACACAGAGCTTCACTGAGTTTTTTAATTTATCAAATATAAGTTAGTAAATTGATACCTGTTGTTAATGAAATGTTATTGTATTTCCAGAGATTTTTAAATGTAATTTTTTGTGTGTCTTTGCGATTAACATTGCGAATCTCTGTGAAACAATTACTCACCAAATTTCATCAAAATCAAAGCAAAAACCGAATAGTTTATCATATCTTGATAATTGGCATCAATACCTTCAGAAACTAATGTTTTTCCTTGGTTGTCTTCAATTTGTTTCACACGTAATAACTTTTGAATAATCAAATCCGTTAGTGAACTCACACGCATATCGCGCCAAGCTTCCCCATAATCGTGATTTTTATCTTCCATAAGTTCTTTCGTGATTTCAATTTTATGATTGAATAATTTTATCGCTTCATCTGCAGATAAATCAGGTTGAGAAGCAATTCCTTTATCCATTTGAATTAAAGCCATCACGCAATAATTGATAATACCAATAAATTCTGACGTTTCATCTTCATCTACTTTTCTTACGTCATTTTCTTGTAAACTTCTAATACGTTGCGCTTTAATAAATATTTGATCTGTTAATGAAGGCAAACGTAAAACACGCCAAGCCGTACCATAATCGTGCGCTTTTTTTGTAAATAATTCTCTGCAAACAGCTATAACTTTGTCGTATTCTTGTGAGGTATTGCTCATTATTATTTTATATTTGTATCAAACTTCAAATATAAGTAAAAAATACGATGTCAACAATAAACTGTAAAGGAACACTCATCAACTTATCAACACCTAAAGTAATGGGTATTGTTAATGTAACGCCAGATTCATTTTTTGATGGTGGAAAACTTACCGATGCTGATGCTGTTGTATTTCAGGTAGAAAAGATGCTTCAAGAAGGTGCTACATTTATTGATTTAGGTGGCTATTCGAGTAAACCTGGAGCTGATTTTGTTTCTGAAACAGAAGAATTGAATCGAGTAATACCTGTTGTAAAGTTATTAGTAGAAAAATTCCCGGATATTTTGCTTTCTATTGATACTTTTAGAAGTGAAGTAGCCAAACAAGCCATCGAAAATGGTGCAGCATTGATTAATGATATTTCTGCTGGTTTGTTAGATGAAAATATGTTAGAAACAGTCGCTAAATTGCAAGTTCCGTATATTATGATGCATATGAAAGGCACGCCCAAAACAATGCAAAGTTTAGCCAATTATGAGGATTTACTAAAAGAAATGAATTTTTACTTTTCAGAACGAATTGCAAAAGCGAGACGTTTTGGTTTAAACGACATCATCATCGATCCTGGATTCGGATTTGCGAAAACTTTAGAACAAAATTACGAATTGCTACAGAATTTAGAACTGCTACAATTTCACGATTTACCTATTTTAGCAGGCATTTCAAGAAAATCAATGATTTATAAAGCATTAGAAACGGCACCAGAAGCAGCATTAAACGGAACAACTTTTTTACACGCGTTCTGTTTACAAAAAGGTGCGAATATTTTAAGAGTTCACGATGTAAAAGAAGCGGTGGAGTGCGTGAAGCTGTATTTACGATTTTAGATTTGGGATTGTCAGAATTCGTAAATCTAAAAACGTAAATCTAAAATTTTTATTGATGGTGATACGGTTCGTTATTCAAAATAGTAAACCCTCTATAAATTTGTTCAATTACAAATAATCGCACCATTTGATGTGAAAAAGTCATTTGAGATAAAGCGACTTTTCCTTGCGCTTTTTGATACACTTCCTCTGAAAATCCGTAAGGTCCTCCAATTACAAACACCAACGTTTTAATTCCAGAGTTCATTTTCTTTTGTAAAAAATCAGAAAATCCAACACTAGTATATTCCTTACCATTTTCGTCTAATAAAATTAATTGATCGGTTGGTGCTAATTTTCCTAAAATAAGTTGCCCTTCTTTTGTTTTTTGTTCAGATTCCGATAAATTTTTTACGTTTTTTATATCCGGAATTACTTCTAAATCGAACTTAATATAAAATCCCAATCGCTTGGTATATTCTTCAATTAAAGCGTTTAGATTTTTATTGTCTGTTTTGCCTATGGCGATAAGTTTGATGTTCATATCGAGTTTTTTAAAACAAAAAACTCCAGATTGCTCTGAAGTTTTTAAATAGTTTACGTTTAGATACTAATTCTCCAACATAGTATGAAACACGTTCATCACATCATCGTCTTCTTCAATTTTCTCTAATAATTTTTCAACATCAGCTACTTGTTCTGGTGTTAATTCTTTAGTTACTTGAGGAATTCTATCAAATCCAGAAGATAAAATTTCTAAGCCTCTTGATTCTAATTCTTTCTGAATGGCTCCGAAACTTTCAAAAGGGGCGTACATTAATATTCCATCTTCATCATCAGCGAAAATTTCTTCTACACCAAAATCAATCATTTCTAATTCTAATTCATCAATGTCTTGTCCGGCAGCAGGAATTCGGAAATTACAAGTATGGTCAAACATAAATTCAACTGAACCTTGCGTCCCCATTGTACCATTACATTTATTAAAATAACTTCTAATATTTGCAACCGTTCTGTTGTTGTTATCAGAAGCGGTTTCAATTAAAATCGCTATTCCGTGTGGTGCATACCCTTCAAATAAAATTTCTTTATAGTTTGCGGTGTCTTTGTCTGTAGCTTTTTTAATAGCGCGTTCTACGTTTTCTTTAGGCATATTTACCGCCTTAGAGTTTTGTATGATGGCTCTTAATCTTGAGTTAGCATCTGGGTTTGGACCCCCTTCTTTAACTGCCATTACAATATCTTTACCAATTCTGGTAAACGCTTTAGCCATTGCCGACCAACGCTTCATTTTTCTTCCTTTTCTGAATTCAAACGCTCTTCCCATTTCTCGTTTTGGTTTTTATATATAAGTGCAAAAATAAAATAAGCAAGTAGTAAAAAAAAATGTTTGAGTGTTTTTTTTATGGTTTAAGTCTTTAATTCCACTAGTCTTTTTAGTTTTGCCACGAATTCACGAATTTAACTTCATATAGATTCGATTTAATTCGAATTTCATCAAAGATGAACAAATTTTATATTCAAAATTTAATTCGAAAATTCGTGGCAAACATTTAAAAATTAATATTGAAGATATAGTCTAATTGGTTTTACAACTCTATTACTTTATCTTTGTCCTATGCAAAACGATTTTTTTCAACTTTTTAAAACCGATATTTCAGGAATTTCTTTGCCTGAAAAATTTACGTTTCCGTTTTATTATCAACCACATAAATTGAGTGAAATTGCGGCAACTTCTTTGCAAGATTATTTAGCAACTCAAACTAATTTTGATCATAATTTTGGTTTAGATGCCACTCAAAACGGGTTAGTTATTGGAAAAATGTTTGGTGTTTTGGTTTGTCAAAATAAAAAAGGTGATTTAGGCTATTTATGGGCGTTTTCAGGTAAATTAGCGAATGAAAATCATCATCAGTATTTTGTTCCTACGGTTTTTGATATGTTAACCGAAAATAGTTTTTTTAGAAAAGAGGAAGAACTACTTAATGCGTACAATCGTGAAATTGAAAATTTAGAAAAAAATGTCAATTATTTGAACACGTTAGAACATTTTAACCAAGCTAAAATTCAAGCAGAAACGGAATTGCAACAACAAAAAACACGAATAAAAGAGCAGAAAATTCTTCGAGACGAAAAGCGAAATCAACTGGAAACTACATTAAGCGAATCAGATGTGCAATTGCTTAATTTAGAATTATCCGAAGCCAGTAAGCAAGAAAGTATAGTGTTGAAAAAAATGACCAAATATTGGAAATTGACTTTACAAGCTTTAGAAGAAAAAGTTACCGTATTTACTACTGAAATCGATCAGTTAAAAGAAGTTCGAAAAGCAAAATCGTCACAATTGCAACAAAAATTATTTGCGGAATATTCGTTTTTTAATCAATATAAAGAAACGAAAAGTTTAGGTGAAATTTTTAATAATAATCCGCCTGCAGGAGCTGGAGAATGTGCCGCACCAAAGTTATTGCATTATGCTTTTCAGAATGATTTAAAGCCCATTTGTATGGCAGAATTTTGGTGGGGACAATCGCCAAATTCAGAAGTACGACAACACAAGCAATTTTACCCGTCTTGTAAAAGTAAATGCGAACCCATTTTAATGGGACATATGCTTAATGGTTTAGAAATGGAAGAAAATCCATTTATTATGAATCACGCAGCAGGAAAAGATATTGAAATTGTATATGAAGATGAAGTGATGTTAGTAATCAATAAACCTACCGAGTTTTTATCTGTTCCAGGAAAAACCATTTCAGATTCAGTTTATACTCGAATTAAGGAAAAATATCCGGATGCCACAGGTCCTTTAATTGTACATCGATTGGACATGTCAACGTCTGGAATTATGCTTATCGCGAAAAATGAAGCTATAGCCGTACAATTACAAAGTCAGTTTATAAATAGAACGATAAAAAAGCGTTACGTGGCACTTTTAGATGGTTTGTTGGAAAAATCTCACGGATATATTGATTTGCCTTTGCGAGTAGATTTAGAGGACAGACCAAGGCAATTGGTTTGTTACGAACACGGAAAATCGGCACAAACCAAATGGAAAACCATTAAAGTTAAAAATGGTAAAACGAAAGTTCATTTTTATCCGATTACGGGGCGAACGCACCAATTACGTGTACACGCTTCTCATAGTTTAGGACTTCATACGCCTATTTTTGGCGACGATTTATATGGTACGAAAGCCGATAGATTGCATTTGCACGCCGAATATATTCAGTTTGAACATCCGATTTCAAAGGAAATTATGGAGATTTTGGTGGAAGCGGAGTTTTAGGTTTGTTTAACCGCAAAGAGGCAAGGTTTTTCGCAAGGCTCGCTAAGTTCTATTGTTTACGCCAGTTTGTTATGCTGAAAGCATCTCGTATTGATTCTTTTTAATGAATAATGTTGATACTCTTTCAGAGCGACAAACGTTGAGGTCAATTTTATTGAATATTTTTACAATAAACAACTATGCGAGCCTTGCGCAATCTTTGCGAACTTAGCGGTTAAATATTTCCCCATTCAACCAAACACTATCAATCAAATTCGTAGCAAAACAATACGGAATTTCGTAATAACTATGTAAAGGTTTTGTAATAATCAAATTGGCTTTTTTGCCTTTAGTTATACTCCCGTGCGACTCACTTAAATCCATTGCGTAGGCACCGTTAATTGTCGCTGCATTTATAGCTTCTTCTGGAGTCATTTTCATTTTGATACAAGCCGTAGCAACCACAAAATGCATATTTCCTGAAGGCGTTGTTCCTGGATTAAAATCTGAAGCTAAGGCTAAAGGTAAACCAGCATGCAACATTTGTCGTGCAGGTGTATAAGGAATCGAAATAAAATACGAACAACTTGGTAAAGCCACTGGCATACAATTAGAACCTTTTAAAATTTCGATATCTTCTTCAGTAACAATTTCCAAATGGTCAACGCTTAAAGCTCCATTTTCTACACACGCTTTTATTCCGTTAATTGCTGTAAACTGATTTACGTGAATTTTTGGTTTTAAACCATATTTTTTGCCAGCTTCCATAATTTGTATGGTTTCAGAAACACTAAAATAACCCGTTTCTAAAAAAGCATCAATATAATCGGCTAAATGTTCTGCTGCGATTTTGGGTAACATTTCGTTTACTATCAAATCAATGTAACCTTGATGATTTTCTTTGTATTCCGTTGGAAAAGCGTGTGCACCAAGAAATGTCGATTTTATCGCAATTGGATAGTTTTCTTTTAGTTTTTGAATTACGCGCAGCATTTTTAATTCGCCTTCTACGGTTAATCCGTAACCAGATTTAATCTCAACAGCTCCTGTACCTTGAGAAATGACTTCTTCCAAACGTATTTTAGATTGGTTGTAAATTTCTTCTTCAGATGTTTCGTTTAATTTCTTTGCCGAATTTAATATTCCACCGCCACGAATGGCTATTTCTTCGTATGACAACCCATTTATTCTATCTACAAACTCACCACTTCTATTTCCGGCATACACAATATGGGTGTGACTGTCGCAAAAACTTGGCATTACAATTTTTCCGGTAGCATCAATTACTGATGCTTTTTCTAATTCTGGACAATTTTCCATCAAACCAAAATCAGAAATAAGATCATTTTCCAAAACTAAAAAAGCATTCTCTAAAATGGGTAAATGCGCCATTTCCGAACCGGAAACCTTTTTAATTGAAGTTTCTCTAACTTGGAGTAATTGTTTTATATTTATAATTATGGTTTGCATATTTAATTTTTTTAAAGACCTAACAGGTTTTTGAAACCTATTAGGTCTGATTTCCTTGCTTTCTTTTAACTTATATAGAACGATTATATTACATTTCCATTCCTTTAAGTACTTTTTTATTTATTTTGTTCATCAGATATTTCTCATTAAATTTTAGTTTCTCTCATTTGGAGTTATTTTTTTATGTTTATAATGATGAAATTTATTTTTTAAAGACCTAACAGGTTTTTGAAACCTGTTAGGTCTGATTTGCTTAATTTTATTTTATAACTCATTTGAACGATTATTTTACATTTCCATTCCTTTTAGTACCTCTTCATTTATTTTGTTCATCAGATATTTCTCATTATGCCAATATTCAAAATTATCAAAATCAATTAAACTAAATATGAACTCTTTACTTATTTTAGATTTTTTAGTTGTTATATATGCATTATATGATGAAAATTTATACTTTTTGAAATCATCAATTAGGTTATGACTTGATGGATTTAGATGAACATAAGCAATTAGTTGTATTAAATATTCTTCGCTTTCAACTTTTTTTCTTTTTAAATGCTCTTGAAACAAACTTCCAGTTCTATTATATTTTTTATTTATACTTTTTGAATATGAGTTGAATAAATTCGAAAAAGGCAAGTGTAATTTATTAATTATATTCTCTGGTAAGTATTCAATGTCCTTAATTCTCAATATTATGTGAAAATGATTTTTTAATAAACAATATGCATATATGTCACAAATAGGTAATAAATATTTTTCTACTAAACCTAAAAAATAAGTATAGTTGTCCGTTTCTAAGAATATATTTTCTTTATTATTCCCTCTATTGAAAATATGATACGTTACACCAGCTTCAAATTTATCTTGATTCATTTTTATTATTTAAACCTAACAGGTTTTTGAAACCTTTTAGGTTATTTAGTTATATTTGTAAAAGGTAAAAATACTTATTTAAAATAAAGTGCGAAAACTATTATACAAAAAAGGTCGAAAAGTTATACCAACTCTAATAGAGTATACAGGTAAACACGAAAATATTGCTCCTAAAATGCAATTATTTGTGTACAATTCTGACGTATTATCTGAATTTGAGGATATAAAACTATCTCAATTAGACAAACATTTGGATGCGACTAAAAACAATTGGATTAATTTGCACGGTTTGTCGGACATTACCTTAATTAAGGAAATTGGCATAAAATTTAATATTGATGATTTTATTTTAGGTGATATTTTAAATATTCTGAAACGATCAAAAGTTGAGGAGTACAATCATACCCTATTTTTTAATATTAAGTCCTTACTTCCAGATTCTAATGGTATTGATGTAGAACAAATAAGTTTTATTTTACGTGATGGTTTCTTGTTTTCGTTCCAGGAGAAAAAAAGTGATTTTTTCCTTCATATTCGAGAAAGAATGCGACAACAAGCTGGAATTGTTAGAGATAGAAAAGTCGATTATTTATTATATCTTCTTCTTGACGCCGTTATGGAAAATTTTTATATTACCATAGAAAGCGAGGAACATAAAATTGATACGGTTATTGATTTAATCAAGACCAAACCCAATCCGAATATTTTAGAAGATATTGAACATCATAGAGATAATTTAAACTTTTTACGTCGTTCTATTGTACCACTTCGCGATTCTTTATATTCTATAAAAAGTATGAAAGATGATGATGTTTTTAATGTCATTACAGTTGAAAATTATTCGTTTTTTTCTCGTTTACATCAAAAATGTTTGGAACTTTTAGATCAGATTGATGCCGATTTAAGTTCGTTGGAAAGTGCCTCTTCGTTTTATTTTTCGTTGCAAAGTCATAAAATGAATATAGTAATGAAAACCTTAACTGTAGTTTCTGTATTTTTTATGCCGTTAACGTTTGTTGTGGGTGTATATGGAATGAATTTCGATAATATGCCCGAATTACATTGGAAGTATGGTTATTTTTATGTGGTAACCGGTATGTTTTTATTGTTTGTATCTATGATAATTTATTTCAAAAGAAAAAATTGGTTTTAAATAAATTCACCTAAAATGTTTCTGTTTTATTACAAAACATTTTTTTAGTCATATTATTATCGTAATATTGCAATATATAAATATGAAACAATGGGAATTACAAAATCTGAATCCTTTACAACAGAACAAAACGAAATTGCTAATTTGTTAAAAGCTATGGCAAACCCTGCCAGAGTAGCTATTATTCAGTATTTACTAAAAGTAGATACCTGTATTTGTGGCGATATTGTAAATGAATTACCATTGGCGCAACCTACCATTTCTCAGCATTTAAAAGAATTAAAAAATGCCAATATCATTCAAGGTACCATTGAAGGAAAATCAATTTGTTATTGTTTGAATAAAGACGTTTTTGAATCTATTGGACGTTATTTTATGGGAATGTATATTAAGTTAGATGCCAAATGTTGTTAAATTAAATTGCGAAAAATATGTTTGAAAATCTATCAAAAACCATTGAAATTATAAAAAAAATCACTGTTTCGAGTGAAAGACAAGCAGTTTTGAAACCCTTAGTGGATTACATTCAAAATAAAGTCAATCTTCAAGAAGAAATTCGTTTGAATTTTATTTGCACACACAATTCTCGAAGAAGTCATTTGTCGCAAATTTGGGCACAAACTATGGCGTTTCATTTCAATATAAAAAATGTTTTTTGCTATTCTGGTGGAACGGAAGCTACAGCTATGTTTCCAAAAGTGGCTGAAACCATAACAAATCAAGGATTTGAAATTCAAAAAATTTCAGATACAGAAAATCCTGTGTATGCTGTAAAATTTGACGAAAATCAACATTCCATCATTTGTTTTTCTAAAACGTATTTCGATGAATTTAATCCGAAAACCAATTTCTCAGCCATTATGACTTGCAACAATGCCGATGAAGGTTGTCCTATGGTTTTTGGTGCAGAATCTCGATTTCCAATCAAATATGAAGATCCAAAAGCTTTTGATGGCACCGAATTAATGAACGAAAAATACGCAGAACGAAGCTTACAAATTGCTTCGGAAATGTATTTTGTGTTTTCTCAAATAAACTAAATCAAAATGAAAAAAAGATTAGGATTTTTAGACCGATTTTTAACACTTTGGATATTTTTAGCGATGCTAATTGGTGTTTCCATTGGTTATTTTATACCAGATTCAGCTGATTTTATTAACTCGTTTTCTTCGGGAACTACGAATATTCCTTTGGCTATTGGATTAATTTTAATGATGTACCCGCCTTTAACTAAAATCGATTTTTCGCAAGTGCCTAAAATGTTTGAAAAACCAAAATTACTAACCGCCTCATTTCTTATAACTTGGATAGTAGGTCCATTTTTAATGTTTTTGTTGGCGACTTTTTTCTTAAAAGACTATCCAGAATATATGACGGGTTTAATTATTATTGGTTTAGCACCTTGTATCGCTATGGTAATCGTATGGAATGAATTAGCCGAGGGCAATCGTGAATTAACCGCTGGTTTAATTGGTATTAATAGTTTGCTGCAAGTGTTTTTCTTTAGTTTGTATGCCTATTTTTATCTTGAGATTATGTTGCCGTTGTTTGGCATTAAAGGTTTGCAATTAAATATAACCATTGTAGAAATTGCACAAACCGTCGGAATTTATTTGGGCATTCCTTTTGGGTTAGCACTTGTTAGTAGGTATGCCATAAAAAAATATATTGGCGAAACCTTCTTTAATCAAAAATTCATCCCTTTTGTATCTCCAATAACGTTAATTGCGTTACTTTTTACAATTGTAGTTATGTTTAGTTTGAAAGGCGAAATGATTGTAGATTTACCTTTGGACGTGCTTAGAATAGCCATCCCGTTAGTTATTTTCTTTGCGATTATGTTTTTCTTGATGTTTTTTGTGTCTAAAAAAATTGGGGCTAATTACCGTGATGCGGTAGCGTTATCTTTTACAGCATCGGGGAATAATTTTGAGTTGGCGATTGCCGTTTCTATAGGTGTTTTTGGTATTAATAGCGGACAAGCTTTTGCAGGTGTCATAGGTCCGTTAGTAGAAGTACCCGCTTTAATTATTTTAGTGAATGTAGCTTTTTGGTTGCGAAAAAAGTATTTTAATAAGTAAAATTTGATGTTACGTTTACTTTTTTAAACGCTTTTGGTTTACTAATTGCGTTGTTGCTGTTTTTGTTAATAGGTTTGAATTAAAACATCAGTTGGAATATTTAAACCAATATGTAATTGTCGAATCATTTCTAACGATAATTTTCTTTTTCGGTTTAACACTTCACTGGCACGGCTTTTGAATCCAAGTATTTTAGCCAAATCATTTTGATTATACCCCATTTGTTCCATTCGGAATTTTATGGCTTCAATTGGATCTGGTAATTCAATTGGAAAATGTTCGTTTTCATATTGGTCAATTAACATTCCTAAAACTTCCAATTCGTCACCTTGTTCCGTTCCTTTTTTTGCATCAAAGATTAATTCAAGTCTTTTCAAGGCTTGATTGTAATCGTTTTCTGATTTTATAAGTTGTATGTTCATAATCTAAATTGTGTTAGAGTTAATTTTATCATATTCTGCGTGAGTTCCAATAAATCGAATCCAAACCATTTTGTATTCGTAGCTTATTTTCACAACTAACCTGTAACTGTTCCCTTTGATATTAAATATTACTCGATTATCATTCAGAATACTTGCGCTTGGATATTCCTCTTTTATTTGGTTCGGATTTTCCCATTCAGATTTTTCTGCTTCGTGAAACCACACTTTTAATTGTTGTTCACAATCTTTGTGTTTTTCCCAAAAATCTCTTAGTATCTTCTTAGCAATTACTCTCAATTTTTTTACAAATTTAGAAATAAATTCCCAATTTGGGAATTTATTTTGTTTTTAATTTATAGATTTTACTTTTTGAACCGTTTAACAAATATTGTGCAATTTTTGGCAACTATATTTCTTTTTTAATTAGTTTGGTTTTAGAAATAAATTTGCGCTGCGATTTGTTAATAATTTTTTCTTAATGTAATAAATGCTGTTGGCAACCACCAGATATTTACTCCAAAAGCTACTGAAACAATTTCATAGCCGTCTCTGGTTTTTTCATTAAGTATTCTTTCTACTTTTTGTTTTAACGTGTCAGTTGACCACATTGATGATTCTGTAAGTATAGTATATCTCATATTTCTAGGTTTATTTTACTGCTATTTATTTTATTTTTTATCAAGTTCAAATGAAAAAAGTGAAGTACTCAAAGCACTTAAGGATATCACTGAGACTACCATTACAACTAACCCCAAACTTAATTTCGATATAATCTCTAACACAAAAGAATTCATAATTATAACAGAAATAAAAGTAGAAAGCCCAACAACTAAACCGCCAATTAATCTGTCTTTGAAGTTGAAATTGTAATGCGATTGGCAATTTGTACAAGCAAAGTTTTTATATCCTCCCCAGAATGATTTATAAATAATCCTGAAAGAAAATGGTGTTTTACATTTTTCGCACGTTTTCATTTTTTTATATTTTCTATTTTTATATTTCACTTTACACCCTAAAGGATCATTTCTGAGGGAATAAACCTAACTAATTTAGTCTGGTTTTAATTTAGTTTTGTTCGGGTTTTGTTCGGTATTCCTTCGGTAACACTTCGGTAAAACCCCTATTTTACCGAAGCCCTTCCGAACAACTACCGAAGGAATACCGAACAAAACTCCTAAAACACATATGTTTTTTTGTAAATATGCGAAATATTATTTCTTATATTTCTCTAACCCAAATATATTAAATCATTTTCAAACTTCTTTGTAGAATGATTTCTACAAAATGGGTTTGGGGTGAAGGGTAAAAGGTATAGGGTTTTGGGTAAAAGGTATTGGGTTATTCAAACATCTTGAAACAAAAAAAAGCGACTATAAAGTCGCTTTTTAAAATCTATGTTTTGAGAATTACTTTTTCCCTAAGTTTTTCATTTCTTTTTCTAACATATCGTAAAACTGGTCAATTTTTGGCATTATAATAATGCGTGTTCTACGGTTTTTAGCTTTGTTAGCTGCTGTATTGTTAGCCACTAATGGTACATAAGAGCTTCTTCCGGCTGGTATTAATTGTTTTGGATTCACACCTAAGTCGTTATGTAACACACGTACAATAGCTGTTGAGCGTTTTACAGATAAATCCCAATTGTCTAATAAAACAGCACTTTTATAAGGTACATTATCCGTATGGCCTTCTACCATACATTCAAAATCAGGCTTGCTGTTAATTACTTTTGCTACTTTAGCCAATACGTTTTTAGCTTTAGCATTTACTTCAAAACTTCCAGATTTAAATAATAAATTATCTGCTATAGAAATCATTACCACACCTTTTTCTACATTAATATTAATGTCTGGATCATCTATACCAACTTCACGTTTTAAACTTGTAACTAACGCTAATGTTACGCTGTCTTTTTTAGTTAAAGCATCTTGTAAACGGGTAATTTTTAAATCTTTTTCTTTCAAACTCTCTAAAGATTTTTCCAAATTTTCAGAACCTTTAGCAGATAAAATAGCCATGTCTTTAGACATAATCATCAAATCCGAATTTGTTTTCTTTAAATACTCCAACTGTGTAGCTAAACTGGTGTTGTCTGTATTTAATTTTTCTTTTTCATCCAAACAGCTGTTTAATTTTACAGTTGCTGTATTAAGTAAATCTTGAGTCGCTTTTTCTCTAGCTTCAAGCATAGCAAATTTCTTTCTTGACACACACGAAGTAAGTACAAAAGGAATAATGGCTGCTAAAATTAATATTTTTTTCATTGAAATATATTTTTTACAAAGTTAAATAGAAAAAATCATACCAAAGTAGGTTGAGCCGTAAAATTTAAGTTTTTTTTAGCATTATTGATGAGTCAAACGTCTAAAGTCTATATTCTATTTTCTAAATTATATTAAAAGTATTCTTTTTCTGAACAAAGTACTTCCAGACGATAGATTTTGTGTAATAATAAGCTGTTTTTTGACTGTTGTTTCTTTTCTTTAGATTTCTTCCGATTAGATGATAAAAATAAAAATGTGCTTTTAAAATAGCAAAAGTATGTTTGAATTTCCCTTGAAATATAAATTGAACACCTGCTAAGCCATCTAAACACATACGGATAAAAATGATTGGAACCAGTTTTTCTTTTGGAAGATTTTTAGTTAACATCAATAATGAATTTCTAAAATTCAAAAATGTTTTCATTGGATTGGCTTCGTTTAAAGTTGCACCACCCACGTGATACACTACAGAAGTAGGACAGTATTTTATAGTATGTCCTGCATTATTGGCACGCCAACACAAATCAATTTCTTCTTGATGTGCAAAAAAATCACCATCAAATCCTTGTAAACTTCTAAACACCTCTTTTCTTATAAAAAAACAAGCGCCTGTTGCCCAAAAAATTTCAGTTTCGGTATCATATTGACCCAAATCTTCTTCTAAAGTATCAAAAATTCGACCTCTACAAAACGGAAACCCATATTTATCTATAAATCCACCAGCTGCTCCGGCATATTCAAAGTACGTCTTTTTTTTATAATCTAATAATTTGGGTTGAATTATAGCCGTGTTTGGTTCGTTATTAAAAATTGCTTCTATAGGTTGCAGCCAATTTTCAGTTACTTCAATATCCGAATTCACTAAAGCATAATAAGGTTCTTCTACACATTTTAGTGCTTCGTTATATCCTTTTGCAAATCCGTAATTTCCTGCGTTTTCAATAATTTTTACAGAAGGAAATTCGTTTTTCAACACGGCAATAGAAGTATCTGTAGAGGCATTATCCGCTACATAAATAGTAGCATCCCCAGAATACTGAAGCACGGAAGGCAAAAATTGCTGCAATAATTTTGCACCATTCCAATTTAAGATAACTACGGCTGTTTTCATTCAGACTTCTTAGATTATTGGATTTTTAGATTATAGTTAGGTAACGCTTTTAAAAAAGTATATTTTTCGTTTTCAAAATCCATTTGACAAAAATAATGATTTAATCCATTCGTTACCATTAAATAAGTGGCTTTTAGAGTAAAATTATACCGAGCAATTTGGTCGAATGTGTTTTGAGATATCATTACATCAGGTTGTTTGCACTCAACCACCAAGAAAATACTACCATCCGAATTGAAAATTACAATATCATAACGTTTGCTCATTCCGTTAATTTTTACTTGTTTTTCAACGTTTATAAGCGATTTTGGATACTTGCATTCTTGTATTAAATACTGAATCGTGTGCTGCCTAACCCATTCTTCTGGAGTTAGCACCACAAATTTTTTTCTAATTTCATCAAAAATAGCAACTTTATTTTCACTATTTTTGAAACGAAAAGAATACGATGGAAAATGTAACTTTTGCATCTTGCGAATGTATAATCAAATCCACGAATAAACAAATTATCAAAACAACATATTTTGACTGAAGTAATAAAAATAGTTAACGATATTAAATCTAAAAATTACAAACCCATTTATTTTTTATGTGGGGAAGAAACCTATTATATAGATAGGATTTCAGATTTAATTGAAAGTTCGGTACTTACTGAAGACGAAAAATCCTTTAATCAAGTGGTTTTGTATGGTAGAGATACCACTGTAGAAGAAATTGTGTCAACAGCAAAACGCTTTCCTATGATGGCAGATTATCAGGTGGTGATTGTGAAAGAAGCGCAAAATTTATCTAAAACATTTGATAAATTCGAGTCGTATGCCTTGAATCCGCAACATACTACTATTTTGGTTTTTGCATACAGAGACAAACCAGATGGAAGAAAAAAAATATTTAAAACCATAAAAGATAAAGGCGTTTGGTTTGAGAGTAAAAAATTATACGAAAATCAAGTTCCAGATTGGATTGTTAAAGTGCTAAAAGGTCAGAATTACGGAATTGAACCTAAAGCAGCCGCTATGTTAGCCGAATTTTTAGGAACAGATTTAGCAAAAATTAATAACGAATTGGAAAAGCTAAAAATTGTTTTTCCTGAAGGTCATATTTTTACACCAAAAAACATTGAAGAAAACATTGGGTTTAGTAAAGATTATAATGTGTTTGAACTAAAATCGGCTTTAGCAACGAGAAATCAGCAAAAAGCTTATACAATCATTCATAATTTTGCGGCAAATCCAAAAGACAATCCATTAGTTGTTGTTAGCGGTCAAATGTTTACTTTTTTTGCTCAATTGTTGCAATATCACGGATTAAAAGATAAATCAAAATTCAATGCCGCAAAAGCATTGGGCGTCAATCCATTTTTTATGGATGAATATGCTACAGCAAGTAAAAATTATCCGATGCGAAAAGTGAGTCAAATTATTGAAATCATTCGTGATATGGATGTAAAAAGCAAAGGTGTAGGTTCTGGTTCGATGAAAGAAGATGATATGTTGAAGGAGTTAGTTTATAAAATTTTCAACTAATTAAATAAAGAAGTATAGTTACTAAAAATTATAAAAAATCACGATATTTGCAACCCAAAAGGGATTAAAAAACAATAAAAATGAATAAAAATACAGTTTTAGCTTGGGCTACAGGTATTATGATTATTATGGGTGTAATAATAATTAGTTTAGCAATATACAGATATGATGATGTGGCAGGTTGGGGCTTTGGAGCGGTAGGAATTGGTTTTTTTGCTAACGCCTGGGTGTTCAATGCTTTAAAAGGAAGAATGTAATTTTGTTAATTCAATATTCATTTTTTTTAGATTTTAAATTATTATTTTATTTGTTATTATTAATAATTTAATTAACTCATTTTTTGTTCCATAACCAGCCATTTTTTTGATTAAAAATAAAACTTGAAAAAATAAATTTGTTTTTTTTATTACAATTTGTAATTTTAAATTTTTAAAATTTATTAATTAAACCCCCAAGTTTATGTTTACCAAAAGAATTAAAAACATTGCCTATTTAACTGTTTTGCTTCAGTTATCTATGAGTTATTCATTAGTAGCTCAAAAATCAAAATCAACAAACAAAAAACCCAACATCTTAGTTATTTGGGGAGACGATATTGGTCAATTCAATATTAGTGCTTACAATCGTGGTATGATGGGCTACAAAACGCCTAACATTGACAAAATTGCTTCAGAAGGAGCTTTGTTTACAGACTGGTATGGTCAACAAAGTTGTACCGCAGGAAGAGCTGCATTTATTACAGGTCAATCACCTATAAGAACTGGTTTAACTAAAGTTGGTTTACCAGGTGCCCCTGAAGGAATGAAAAAAGAAGATCCAACCATTGCTACTTATTTGAAATCGCAAGGATATGCAACTGGGCAATTTGGAAAAAATCACTTGGGAGACCAAGATAGCATGTTACCAACTGCTCATGGATTCGATGAATTTTTCGGTAATTTATACCACTTAAATGCAGAAGAGGAGCCAGAAAATGAAGATTATCCTAAAGATCCAGCATTCAAGAAAAAATTTGGACCTCGTGGTGTAATTCACAGTTTTGCAGATGGAAGAATCTCTGATACGGGACCATTAACTAAAAAAAGAATGGAAACCATTGACGAAGAGGTTAATGCAAAAGCCATAGCTTTTATGGAAAAAGCAAAAAAAGAGGACAAACCTTTCTTTTTATGGTGGAATAGTACCAAAATGCACATTTTTACACACTTAGAAGAAGAAAAAAATGGAGTAACTGGCTTAGGAATTTATGCTGACGGTATGGTTGAACATGATCGACAAGTTGGTTTAATTTTAGACAAGTTAAAAGAATTAGGTTTAGATGAAAACACAATCATTATGTATTCTACAGATAATGGTTCAGAATCTTTTTCATGGCCTGATGGAGGAACAACTATGTTTAGAGGTGAAAAAAATACACAGTGGGAAGGTGGATACAGAGTACCAACAATGATTAAATGGCCGGGTGTAATTAAACCAGGAACTGTTATTAATGATATTGCTTCACATGAAGATATGTTTGCCACTTTTGCAGGTGCTTTAGGCGATACGAATTTAAGTGATGATTTCAAAAAAGGAAAAAATATTAATGGTACAAACTACAAAGTTCATTTAGATAGTTATAATTTATTACCAGCTTTCAAAGGTGAGCAAGTTTGGCCAAGAAAAGAATTCATTTATTGGACAGATGGTGGAAGTGTTGCTGCCTTACGATATAATAATTGGAAAGCAACTTTCTTGGTTCAAAGAGCGCATGGAATGCATGTTTGGCTTCAACCTTTTGAAGAGTTGAGAGCTCCTATGTTAACCAACTTAAGAATGGATCCATTTGAATTGGCTTCAGATATAGGAATGGGATACAATAAATGGTACTTAGAGCACATGTATATGGTAGCGCCTGCTGCAAGTTATATCGGACAATGGTTACAAAGTTTTAAAGAATTTCCACCACGTCAAAAGCCAGGTACATTCAATCTTAATCGTGTAATGGAGGCTGTTACAAAAGGAAGCAATCAATAAAACTAAAAATATTTTTAATGATGTCTTGTAGTGATTTGCAAGACATCATTTATTTTTTAAATTAATGCATCCTTTAAAATATTATGTAAATGATTAAAATAAGTACGAGTATTTTTGTTTTCATTATGTTGTTATTTGTAAGTAATAACAAAAATAAAATTGAATCTGTAATTCAAAATAAAATCGAAACGCCTAAAATGATTTGGATTCCAGGAGGTACTTTTTCCATGGGTTCTGATAAACAAAGTAATACAAATGATGCTTTACCTTATCAATTTGTAAAAGTTGATGGTTATTGGATGGATGAAACGGAAGTTACAAATGCTCAATTCGAGAAATTTTGTAATGAAACAGGTTATGTTACGGTTGCTGAGCGTAAAATAAATTGGGAAGAATTAAAGAAAATACTTCCACCAGGTACGCCTAAACCATCAGAAGAAGACTTAGAACCGGGTTCGTTAATTTATTCTCCACCCACTAATCCAGTGCCATTAGATTCAAACACACGTTGGTGGAAGTGGTGTAAAGGCGCTAATTGGAAACATCCATTTGGTCCTGATAGTTCAATTAATGGAAAAGAAAATTATCCTGTAGTCCAAATAGCGTTTGAAGATGCTCAAGCATATGCCAAATGGGCAAAAAAAAGATTACCCACAGAGGCAGAATGGGAATTTGCAGCAAGAGGTGGAATGCAGCAAAAGCAATATGCTTGGGGTGACGAACTAAATCCGGATGGTGTTTTTTTTGCTAATTATTTTCAAGGAGATTTTCCTTATAACAATATACAATCCGATGGGTTTTTATTATCAGCTCCTGTTAAATCTTTTCCAAAGAACAATTATGGTTTATATGATATGATTGGAAATGTTTGGGAACTGTGCGCTGACTTTTATGAAGTACCAAAGTTTTGTCAATCTTGTTGTCATTCAGCTCCCATTTCAAAAAATCCATCAGGACCAATGAAAACATTTGATCCATTTGATCCAAATGCCATAAAACATGTAATTAAGGGAGGCTCATATTTATGCAGTATAGAATATTGTAGCAATTTTAAACCGAGTGGACGACAAGGTATTTCATACGATTCTGGAATGAGTCATATTGGATTTAGATGTGTTAAGTCAAAAAAATAAAAATATTTTCTTGATTAAATAGAAAAGTATTTTCGCTTTTATTTATAAACTAAATCGTATAAATTCGATATATTTGCGTTTATGATTTAATAATTTTAAAATAATACTTAAAGAAAAATGTCAGACGATAAGAAAGTAATTTTCTCAATGCAACGATTGAGTAAAAGTTATCCAGGAGCAGATAAACAAGTACTAAAAAATATTTATTTAAGTTTCTTTTATGGTGCGAAGATTGGAATTTTAGGACTTAATGGTTCTGGAAAATCATCTTTATTGAAAATTATTGCAGGAGTTGATAAAAATTATCAAGGTGATGTGGTTTTTCAACCTGGTTACACCGTTGGTTATTTAGAACAAGAGCCAATTTTAGATGAAACAAAAACGGTTATAGATATTGTGCGTGAAGGCGCTGCTGAAACGTTTGAATTATTAGCCGAATTTAATAAAATTAATGACGATTTTGGTTTGCCTGAAGTCTATGAGAATCCAGAAAAAATGGAAAAACTTATGGATCGTCAAGCGGAATTACAAGACAAAATTGATGCTTGCGGTGCGTGGGAAATCGATACTAAGTTAGAAATCGCAATGGATGCACTTCGTACGCCAGACCCTGAAACACCTATTAATGTGTTGTCTGGTGGAGAAAAACGTCGTGTGGCTTTATGTCGTTTGTTATTGCAACAACCGGATGTATTGTTATTAGATGAGCCAACCAACCACTTGGATGCCGAATCTGTACTTTGGTTAGAACAACATTTAGCACAATATTCAGGAACGGTAATTGCCGTTACGCACGATAGATATTTCTTAGATAACGTTGCGGGTTGGATTTTAGAGTTAGATAGAGGTGAAGGTATTCCGTGGAAAGGAAATTACTCATCTTGGTTAGAGCAAAAATCGAACCGAATGGCTCAAGAAGAAAAAGTAGCTTCTAAAAGAAGAAAAAATTTAGAACGAGAATTAGATTGGGTACGTCAAGGCGCAAAAGGTCGCCAGACCAAACAAAAAGCACGTTTACAGAATTACGATAAATTATTAAATGAAGATCAAAAAGAATTAGACGAGAAATTAGAAATTTATATTCCTAATGGGCCTCGTTTAGGAACCAATGTAATTGAAGCCAAAAATGTTGCGAAAGCATTTGGCGATAAATTATTATACGACGATTTAAATTTTGTATTGCCACAAGCCGGTATTGTTGGAATTATCGGTCCGAATGGCGCTGGTAAATCTACCATTTTCAAAATGATTATGGGCGAACAAAAAGCAGATGCCGGAACTTTTGATATCGGTGAAACGGTAAAAATTGCTTATGTGGATCAATCGCACTCGAATATTGATGTAAATAAAACGCTTTGGGAAAACTTTTGTGATGGACAAGAATTAATTATGATGGGTGGCCGTCAAGTTAACTCTCGTGCGTATTTATCTCGTTTTAATTTTGGCGGAAGTGATCAAAACAAAAAAGTTTCCACTTTATCTGGTGGAGAAAGAAACCGTCTGCATTTAGCTATGACGTTAAAAGAAGAAGGAAACGTATTGCTTTTAGATGAGCCAACAAATGATTTAGATGTCAACACGCTTCGTGCTTTAGAAGAAGGTTTAGAAAACTTTGCAGGTTGTGCCGTAATTATTTCGCACGACAGATGGTTCTTAGACCGTGTTTGTACGCATATCTTAGCCTTTGAAGGCGAGTCACAAGTATACAGTTTTGAAGGAAGTTTTACGGAATACGAAGAAAACAAACGCAAACGATTAGGTAAAGATGTTACCCCAACTCGAATTAAATACAAGAAATTAATCAGATAATTTT
>NZ_JBEIET010000002.1:0-64019 GCF_040382755.1 Flavobacterium sp. | reverse complement strand
TTACTTCGAAATCCAGAAATGGAATTGGTTTTTAAATATGTTCCAAACGATAAAATTTTCTTAGAAACCGATACAATTTCGGAAAGTTTAGAAGAAGTTTATACTTTTGCAGCAAAATGTAAAAATATTTCTGTAGAAGAAATGAAAGAAATAGTTTGGAACAATTACCAAACTGTTTTCAATAAATAGAAATAAATTATGGCAAAGTGGCAAGAAAGAGCAGCATTATTATTTAAAGAAGAAGGGTTAAATAAATTAAAAAATTCTAACGTATTAGTCGTTGGTTTAGGTGGCGTGGGATCATTTGCGGCTGAATTTTTAGTTCGTGCTGGTGTGGGTCAACTGACAATTGTTGATGGCGATACCGTAGATATTACAAATATTAACAGACAATTACCTGCTTTACATAGTACCATTGGCGAACCAAAAGTTAAAATTGTTGGCGATAGATTAATGGATATTAATCCTGAACTGAACTTAATACGCATTGAAGAATTTTTATCACCAGAACGTGCTTCAGAAATTGTAACTACTGAATTTGATTATGTATTAGATTGTATAGATAGTTTAACGCCAAAAATAAACCTTTTAGTTGCTGCTAAACGCAAAAAGATTAAAGTAATCAGCAATATGGGAGCAGGTGGGAAATTTGATGTTAATAAAGTTGTAGTTAGAGATATTAGTAAAACAGAAGTTTGTCCTTTAGCTAAAAATATTAGAAAAAGATTAAGAAAAGAAGGCATAAATAAAGGTGTAAAAGCGGTTTATTCCATTGAGCATCCAGATGCAACAAGTATTAAAACGACGGATGGTTCTAACTACAAGAAATCATTCTACGGCACTAATAGCTGGATGCCAGCACTTTTTGGTTTACACGCTGCGGAAACGGTTGTAAAACATTTGATTAAGGAATAAAACAATAAAACCTGACAGATTTCAATAACCTGTCAGGTTTTATAATATTTAGAATCTGAAACAAGTTCAGATTGACAAATATTCGTTTTTATTTTGCCAAATACGCTTGAACATTATTAAAAATGCGTTCTTCAATATTTGAAATGTCGCTTTTTACGAATTTTTCTCCTAAAATATTTTCGAATAATTCAATATATCTTTCAGAAACGGTAGCGATATATTCTGATGTCATTTCTGGGATTTGTTGTCCTTCTTTACCTTGAAATCCATTTTCAATTAACCAACGACGTACAAATTCTTTCGACAATTGTTTTTGTTCTTCGTTATTGTTTTGTCTTTCTTGATATCCATCAGCATAAAAATAACGAGAGGAATCTGGGGTATGAATTTCGTCAATTAAAACAATTTTTCCGTCTTTAGTTTTTCCAAATTCGTATTTTGTATCCACTAAAATTAAACCTCTTGAAGCGGCTATTTCTGTACCTCTTTGGTATAAATCTCTTGTGTATTTTTCTAACACTAAGTAATCTTCTTCAGTCACAATTCCGTTAGTTAAAATCGCTTCACGTGAAATGTCTTCATCGTGTGAACCATTATCTGCTTTCGTTGTTGGCGTAATAATTGGTGTAGGAAATTTGTCATTTTCTTTTAAACCTTCTGGCATTGTAACACCACAAATCGTTCTTTTTCCTAAAGCATATTCACGAGCAGCGTGTCCTGATAAATAACCACGAATTACCATTTCTACTTTAAAAGGTTCACATAAATGACCTACAGCTACATTTGGATCAGGAGTGGCAATTAACCAATTTGGTACAATATCTTCTGTTAATTGCATAAATTTTGTAGCAATTTGATTTAATATTTGCCCTTTATAAGGAATGCCTTTAGGCAAAACTACATCAAAAGCAGAAAGTCTGTCAGTAGCAATCATAACTAATAAATCGTTATTGATGTTGTACACTTCTCTAACTTTTCCTCTGTAAACGGATTTTTGACCTGTGAAATTAAAATTTGTAGTTGTAATAGTGCTCATATAGTGTGTTGTTGTTTTGTTTTGCAAAAGTAGTTTTAAAATCATTTTTTAACAAAAAAAGAGGCGTTTATTTTAACACCTCTTTTAAAATTAATCTGTATTTTCAATACTTTTATAAGCATTAATAACTGCTTTTACCAATCGGTGTCGAACAATATCCTTATCATCAAGATATAAAATTCCAATGCCGTCTACATCTTTTAGAACCAGAATAGCTTCTTTTAATCCAGAAATGGTTCTTCTTGGTAAATCGACTTGCCCTGGATCTCCAGTTATGATAAATTTAGCATTTTTTCCCATCCTTGTTAAAAACATTTTCATTTGAGAATGCGTTGTATTTTGTGCTTCATCTAAAATCACAAAAGCATTATCTAAGGTTCTTCCACGCATAAATGCCAATGGTGCAATTTGAATAATTCCTTTTAATATATAATCTTCAAGGGTTTGTGGCGGTAACATATCGCGTAACGCATCATATAAGGGTTGCATATACGGATCTAATTTTTCCTTCATATCACCAGGAAGAAACCCTAAATTTTCACCTGCTTCAACTGCAGGCCGCGTTAAAATAATTCGTTTTACCCGTTTTTCTTTTAGTGCTTTAACGGCAAGTGCTACTCCGGTATAGGTTTTTCCTGTTCCTGCAGGCCCAACTGCAAAAACCATATCGTTTTTAGCTACAAAATCAACTAATTTTTGCTGATTCGGCGTCATTGCTTTAATTAGTTTTCCGCCTAAACCATGAACTAAAATTTGATCTCCTGCAGGCATCTCCCCTGTTTGTTGGGCATCACCTTCAATAACACGCATAATTACGTTGTCATCAATAGTGTTGAAACGAGTAAAATGAGTCATCAAACGTCGAAAACGTTTTTCAAATTCATCTAACACTTCCGCTTCTCCAAACGCTTTTAAAACAGTGCCTCTTGCTACAATTTTTAATTTCGGATAGTACTTTTTAATGGTTTCTAAATGACTATCGTGTGCACCCCAAAAATCTTTTGGTGCAATGTTTTCCAATTCAATAATTCTTTCGTTCAAAGGCTATAATTTTAAATTGTTTTTATTCTGTAAAAAAAAGAGTAATTTTGTAACATTCAAATATAATAAAAACAAGCTTTCCATAATAAATAAGTTATAAACAATACAATGTCAATAATTACGCTTACTACAGATTTTGGTTTAAAAGATCATTTTGCGGGAATTTTTAAGGGTAAGATATATTCATTATTACCTGAGACAAATATTGTAGACCTTTCACATAGTATAGATAAATTTAATGTATTAGAAGCCAGTTATTTACTATCCGTTTCTTATTCGCATTTTCCAAAAGGAACAGTGCATATTGTTGCAGTAGATGCTTCCAGAAATGCAGATACCACACATATTGCAATGTTGTTCGATGGACATTATTTTATTGGTGCTGATAATGGAATTTTTGGCGGTTTAATAAACAAACGAAATCCAGATAAAATTGTTCAAATTACTATTCACGACCGATTGATTGATGGTTCGAGCGATTTAGACGTATTTGCAACTGTTGCTACTCATTTAGCAAAAGGTGGCGAAATGATGGTAATTGGTTCACCAGTAACAGAAATTAAGAAACGGAATATGTTAGTGCCTATTTTGGATCAAAATTTAAATTCTATTCGCGGACATATTGTCTATATTGATGATTTTGGGAATTGTGTTACGAATATTTCAAAAAAATACATAGAAGAAATTGCAAAAGGCAGACAATATTCGGTTCGCTTTTCTGTTTACTCTATAAAAAGAGTCAAAAATAATTATGCCGATTTTAAAAACAACACTACTGCTGATTTAAATGCAATGGCTGGAAACGAAATAGCGATTTTTAATGAAAATGATTTTTTAGAAATTGCCGTTTACAGAAGCAATCCTAAACGTTCCGGTTCTGCGCACACCTTATTGGGGTTAAAAATACAGGATGCTGTTATTGTGGAATTTGATTCATAGGTATAGGGTGTTGGGTAAAAGGTTTTGGGTTTTGGGTTCTGGAATTTGGGATTTGGGATTTGGAATAAAATATTGGAATTTAAATAATATATATGTTAGTACGAATTGTGAAACTTACCTTTCAAGAAGATAAAATTGCAGATTTTTTAAATAATTTTAATGAAATTAAGCATCAAATAAGACGTTTTGAAGGCAATGAATTTTTAGAATTGTATCAAGACAAACAAGATATTCGCGTTTTTTTTACTTACAGTTATTGGAAAGATGAAGCCGCTTTAGAGAAATACAGACAATCCGAATTATTTAATGAAGTTTGGAGTTACACTAAAACACTTTTCGCAGACAAACCGGAAGCGTGGAGTGTGAATAAATTGGCTACTTTGGAGTGAAATCATAGCCGCGAATTATCGAATTTTTAAAAACACCGATTAAAGAAATTTTTAAAATTTTTAAAATCCGTATAATCTGTGTCAAAAAACAAATTAAAGTTTCAAGTTTCAAGTTTATAAATTACTTTTGTCAATATAAAACAAGCATAATATATGAAAGCAGTATTGCTACGTGAAATAAAATCGTTTTTTGGATCGCCAATTGGCTATTTAGTTATTGCTATTTTTCTGTTATTAAACGGATTATTTCTTTGGGTTTTTGATGGAGATTTTAATATTTTAAATTCTGGATATGCGGATATGAGTCCGTTTTTTAAGTTAGCTCCTTGGATACTTATTTTCTTAATTCCAGCAGTAACTATGAAAAGTTTCTCGGATGAAAAAAAACAAGGAACTTTAGAAATTTTATTCACCAAACCATTAGGCCTTTGGGAAATAGTTAATGGTAAATTTCTTGGTGCTTTTATATTAATTTTAATTGCAATCGTTCCTACCCTTTTTTATGTGTTTATAGTTTCAAGTTTTACAGCAGCTCAAAATAGTTTCGATTATGGAAGTACCATTGGTTCGTATTTCGGATTGTTATTCTTAATTGGTGCTTACACTTCTATTGGTGTTTTCACTTCTACCCTTTCAGACAATCAAATAGTAGCTTTCATTATTGCTGTTTTTTTATGTTTTTTCTTTTATTTTGGGTTTGACGGATTGTCTAATTTGTTTGGGAATTTCAGTGGAATTATTAAAACGTTAGGGATGGATTTTCACTTTAAAAGTATGAGTCGTGGCGTTTTAGACACACGAGATATTACGTATTTTATAAGTATCACTATTTTATTTTTAGCTGGAACTGTTTATCAACTTAAATCGCTTAAATGGTAATGAAAGACGTTCAAAAAAATAGTTTAAAGAAATTAGGGTTTTTAGCGATTGGTTTATTTATTTTAAACTTTGCAAGTTATTATATTTACAAACGTTTCGATGTTACGCAAGACAAACGATATACGCTTTCTGAAACCACAAAAAAAATTATTGACAAAGTAGATTCACCTTTAATAATTGATGTTTTTTTAGAAGGTAATTTTCCTGCCGATTTTAAGAAACTTCAAACGGAAACACGACAATTATTAGAAGAATTTTCCGCATATAATTCAAACATTACGTTTCAATTTGTAAATCCCATTGAAAAAGAAGAAGACCGTTTGGAAGTAATGAAAAAATTTGCTCACAAGGATATGTTACCAATTAATATATCTTTAATAGAAAAAGGAAAACAAACACAAGAAGTAGTTTTCCCTTGGGCAGTTGCTAATTATGGTGATAAAGGAACAAAAGTGCAATTATTGAAAAATTTAATGGGCGCTTCAACAGAGAAAAAAGTTGAAAGTTCCGTACAGCATTTAGAATACGCTTTTGCAGAAGCCATTCATAAAATCTCGAATGAAAAGCAACGTAAAATTGCAGTTATTAAAGGAAATGGGGAATTAGAAGATATTTATATTGCAGATGTTTTAAAAACAATTTTCGAAAATTATAATGTTGGACCAATTACCTTAGATTCTGTGAAAAAAAATCCTGTAAATACCTTAAAAGAATTAAATATTTTTGATTTAGCTATTATCGCTAAACCAAAAGAAAAATTTACAGAAGCAGAAAAACAAGTATTAGATCAATTCATAATGAAAGGTGGAAAAACACTTTGGTTAATAGACGGAACTAATGCCGAAATGGAAAATTTATACAATGAAACTGGTTCAACTTTAGTAGGAAGTAATGATTTGAATTTAACGGATATGTTCTTCAAATACGGATTCAGAATTAATCCACAACTGATTAAAGACGAACGTGGAACACCTTTAGCATTAGCTTCAGGCAACCAAGGTAGTGAAACTCAAAATGAAACTTACAATTGGATGATGGCTCCATTTATTTATCCAGCATCTAAACATCCCATAGTAAAAAATATGGATGGCGTGAAATTCGAATTCTGTTCACCTATTGAATTGTTAAAATCTGACGTTAAAAAAACCATTTTAATGGAAAGTTCAAAATATTCTAAAGTAATTGGTACTCCTAGTATAGTTTCTTTAGAAATGATTGGAGAAGAAACTTCAGAAAAAGATTATATTAATGGTGGATTTATTCCTGTAGCAGCTTTATTAGAAGGTTCATTCACATCCATGTTCAACAATCGTGTTTTACCTTTTAAAGATGGGAAATTTCTATCAAAAAGTTTTCCTACAAAAATGATTGTAATTTCAGATGGAGATGTGATTAAAAATCAAATTGACAAAGGAGCACCTATTGAATTAGGATATGATAAATACACCAGTCAATATTACGGAAACAAAGAATTTATACTAAATAGCGTAAATTATTTATTAGACGATAACGGACTTATTAACATAAGAAGTAAAGATGTCACCCTTCCATTATTAGATAAACAAAGCGTTCAAGACAACTACAGTCAAACACAAATGCTAACTGTGGCGTTACCCATTGTGTTATTAGGAATTTTTGGTTTATTATTTACCTACTTAAGAAAGAAAAAATATAATCGTTAGTTGTTAATAAGTATATTTTTAGATTTAATTGTAACCCATTATATTTGTAAAAGAAAAAAATTAGAAAATGATGAATTTTATAGTATCCAGTTCGTATTTATTGAAACAATTACAAGTTTTAGGAAGTGTTATTAATAGTAACAACACCTTACCTATTCTTGATAATTTTTTATTTGAATTAGATAATAATCAATTACACGTTTCAGCTTCCGATTTAGAAACTACTATGTCGGCAAGCTTAGAAATCGAATCAAACAGCAAAGGAAGCGTTGCTATACCAGCAAAATTGCTTTTAGATATTTTAAAAACGTTTCCAGAGCAACCTTTAACGTTTACAGTTGAAGAAAACAGTACTGTAGAAATTAGTTCAAATTCTGGTAAATATGCGATTGCATATGCTGCTGGTGAAGAATTTCCAAAAGCAGTTGCGTTAGAAGACCCTTCTACAACTATTGTTCCTGCAGAGGTATTAGCAACAGCAATTGGTAAAACCATTTTCGCAACTGGTAACGACGATTTACGACCTGTTATGAGTGGTGTATTTTTCCAGTTTTCTACAGAAGGATTAATTTTCGTAGCTACAGATGCTCATAAATTAGTAAAATATGCTCGTGCAGATGTAAAAGCATCTCAAAGTGCCGAATTTATTATGCCTAAAAAACCTTTAAATATTTTAAAAGGAATTTTAGCCACTTCAGATGCAGAAGTTAAAGTAGAATATAACGATTCTAATGCTACCTATTCATTTGAAAACTACATCTTAACGTGTCGTTTAATTGATGGAAAATATCCAAATTACGAAGCGGTAATTCCAAAAGAAAATCCAAATAAATTAATATTAAGTCGTGTTACTTTTTTAAATTCAGTGCGTCGTGTGGCTATTTTTGCTAACAAAACTACGCACCAAATTCGTTTAAAAATTGCAGGAACCGAATTAAATATTTCAGCAGAAGATATAGATTATTCAAACAAAGCAGACGAACGTTTAACGTGTGATTACCACGGAGACGATTTACAAATTGGTTTCAACTCTCGTTTTTTAACCGAAATGTTAAACAACCTAACAAGTGATGAAATTCAATTAGAAATGTCATTACCAAACAGAGCCGGAATTCTTACTCCTATTGATGGATTAGATGAAGGCGAAACTGTTACTATGTTAGTAATGCCAGTAATGCTTAATAACTAAAAAATTTACAACCAACCTAACTACTACTTAAAACCACAATAGCTTTTAGCTTTTGTGGTTTTTTTATTGGTGTTTGGGTACACAGATGAAGCAGATTAGAATGAATTAAACTGATTTTTTAATTTGATAATTCGTTACATAAAAATAAACCCAACGTTTGTCACCCTGAAAGGGTCTCACGCAATACGCTTCACTTTTGTAATTAAACAAACTAAAAGAGATCCTTTCAGGATGACAAACGTAGTGGTCATTGTGTGTGGTTACTGAGTTACTCAAATCTTCCGGTGGCTGAGGCTCTCGAAGCCACCGGATATATCAATAGTGGCTTCGAGAGCCTCAGCCACCATTAACAAATTAACTCCTCAAAAAAAACTATTCACTAATTACTATTTACTAATAACTAAAATTTTATCTTTGCCAAGAAACAAAACGTATCATATGATTTTACAAGAAACCATAGTTGCCTTAGCTACGCCATCTGGCGCTGGAGCAATTGCTATTATTCGATTATCTGGGAAAGACGCTATTAGTATCGCTGCCGAGGTATTTCAATCGGTTTCTGGTAAAAATATTGCGGTGCAAAAAACGCATACCATTCATTTAGGACATATTATGGATGATGCAAAAACATATGATCAAGTATTAATTTCCATTTTTAAAGGTCCAAATTCATATACAGGCGAAAATGTAGTAGAAATTTCTTGTCACGGCTCTGTTTTCATTCAACAACAAATCATTCAATTACTGCTTCGCAAAGGAGCGAAAATGGCGCAAGCTGGAGAATTTACATTACGTGCCTTTTTAAACGGAAAATTAGATTTATCCCAAGCAGAAGCTGTGGCCGATTTAATCGCATCAGATAACGAAGCAAGTCATCAAATTGCTATGCAACAAATGCGCGGTGGATTTAGTAACGAGATTGCGAAATTACGTGAAGAATTATTAAACTTTGCTTCATTAATTGAATTGGAATTAGACTTTGCAGAAGAAGATGTTGCTTTTGCTGACCGAACCGCTTTTAACGAATTATTAGCACGTATAGAATTTGTTTTAAAACGTTTAATTGACAGTTTTGCAGTAGGAAACGTAATTAAAAACGGAATTCCGGTAGCCATAGTGGGCGAACCCAATGTAGGAAAATCTACGCTATTAAACGCTTTATTAAACGAAGAACGCGCCATAGTTTCAGACATCGCTGGAACCACCCGAGACACCATTGAAGATGAACTGGTAATTGACGGAATTGGTTTCCGATTTATTGATACCGCTGGAATCCGTGAAACGAAAGATGTGGTGGAAAGCATCGGAATTCAAAAAACATTTGAGAAAATTGAACAAGCGCAAGTGGTTCTTTTTTTAATTGATAGTTTACAATTGATAATTGAAAATGAAAACAAATTTAAAATTGAAATTGAAAAAATCAAGAATAAGTTTCCTCAAAAACCACTTGTAATGATTATTAATAAAATAGATTTTTTAAACGAAGAGCAACATAAACTCCTTTCAGAAAAATTATCCATTATTAATTATCCATTATCCATTTCAATTTCTGCCAAAGAAAAAACAGGCATTGACGAACTTAAACACACCTTGCTTTCATTTGTAAATACAGGTGCTTTACGAAATAATGAAACCATTGTAACCAACTCACGTCATTACGATTCGTTATTAAAAGCGTTAGAGGAAATTCAGAAAGTAAAATGGGGCTTAGATGCTGGAATTTCATCTGATTTAATGGCAATTGACATCAGAAGTGCTTTATATTTCTTTGGTGAAATTACGGGCGAAGTAACTAACGATGAGTTACTTGGTAATATTTTCGCTAACTTTTGTATCGGAAAGTAATAATACTATTACTTAATATAAAACAATCTGACTTAATCTATACAAATCCTTATATTATAAGACTTTATATAGTACTTAAAATTATTTTTATTAATATCTACTTGTATATAATAATATAAAAATTGTATCTTTGATGTATCTTAATGCTTCAGGGTACAATTATTTACATAAATAATATATTATTACGATACTTCCTGTTACATTATGTTACAAATTTTTACAATAATTTATACAAATGAGCAGCAACATTATAATACCCAAAATTTGTTTAGAGTGTAATAAAGGTTTTATTGCTAAAACTACCGTTACAAAGTTCTGCTCACAAAAATGTGCAGCAAAAGCATACAAGAAAAAAAAGAAATCTCAAAAAATAGCAAATACTCAAAAAATTGAATATGAGAAATCAGTAGGAATAAATATGCAGTTAATTCAATCTAAAGAGTATTTAAGTATTAAAGAGACTTGCTTACTACTTGGAATTAGTAGAATGAGTTTATATAGGTACATAAAGAACAAGACGATTGCTACTTCTAATATTGGGGGAAAAGTAATAATAAAAAAACAAGTAATTAACGACATAATAAAATAGAAAATGGGAGTTCATTTAAGAAAAAAGAAAATAGCCAATGGGAGAGAAAGTTTGTTTTTAGACTTTTATCCCCCAATAAAAGGAAGCAATGGAAAATTTACACGTAGAGAATATCTAAACAGATATATTTATGAAAAACCAAAAACAGCAGAACAAAAACGCCATAATCAAGAGAATATTAATTTTGCTGAAGGAGTTAAAAATAAAAGGGAAAAAGACATATTAAATGAGCAAGATGGAATTTTCAATTCTCAAAACAAGAAACGAGACTTTTTAGTTTTTTTTCAACATTTGTGCGAAAAACGTAGAGAAAGTGATGGTAATTACGGTAATTGGTTAAGCGCATTAAAATACTTGAATGACTTCACTAACGGAAAATGTGTAATGGGAGATATAACTGAAGATTTTTGTAATAAATTTAAAGAATACCTTTTACATGCTGACCGATTAAACACAGTTAAAGGCTTAAGGCTATCTCAAAACTCTGCATTAAGTTACTTCAATAAATTTCGGTGTGCCATCAACGAAGCATTTGATGGAAGACAATTAAATGAAAATCCATTACGTCACATTAAGGGAATCAAACAAAAAGAAACTAAGAGAGAGTTTTTAACACAAGAAGAACTTCAAATTCTGGCACAAACAGAATGTGATTCAATAGCATTAAAAAATTTAGCCCTTTTTTCTGCGCTTACAGGGTTAAGATGGTCTGATATTAAGAGTTTAAAATGGATTGATATTCAACAAACAGCAAAAGGTTATTTTATACATATCATTCAAAAGAAAACTTTAGACGTTATTATGCACCCAATAAGCGAAACAGCAGTTAAACTACTTGGGGTAAAAGGAAAACCAAATGAACTAATTTTTGGAGGTTTAAAGTATTCAGATAGTAATAATGACAAGATTAAAAGATGGATATTAAGAGCAGGTATCCACAAAAAAATAACACTACATAACTTTCGTCATACCTATGCAACTTTACTTCTAAATAAGGGTGTCGACATATATACTGTTTCTAAAATGCTCGGTCATAAAAAAATTGAGACAACAATGATTTATGCAAAAGTATTAAGCGAAACAAAGGTAAATGCAGCAAATTTAATTTATATTGAGTTATGACAGAAGATAGTCACCTTAGAACATCATACAGACACGTATATGATGTTGATGCATTTGAAATTCTCGATAGAATGAAAGAGAAATACAAGTCAAATAATAATATTATATCAGTGAAATCTTTAAAATTTGAAGAAGATAATTTAGTTAAATTTTTGATTGAAGAAGGCTTCAATGAGGTTGAAAATCAAAAAAATAGAAATTTTATTCTTCCTTCTAATTATAATTTGTACAATAAATTTCTTAGTTATAAATTATTGACTATGGATGTGTTTAAAATTGAACCATTATTATCTTATCAGTCTGTATTATTCTTGGGTAATGAATATGCATCTAAAGATAATTTTATTGGACTTCTTGAGTTTTTAATTTATGATATTGTTAAAGAAAAGGTATTGCCAAATGAGCAAATACGGTTAGAGAAAATGGTTAATTGGCTTGAAAGAAACAGAACATTTTTAAATAAGAAAGCATATTATAAAACTCCAAGGATAAATGATTCAGAAAATAAGAGAATAGTTACTATGGATACTGATTTTGCAAATGTATTTTTTGAAAAATTTAAAGTCTTTTTTAAAGGACAAGAAACTGAATTATTTGATTTTTTAATTAACAATGAGTCAACAGAATTATTGAACTTCAATGGAAAATCGAATCAATTGGCGGAGTTATTCAAAAGATTAAGATATAATTCAAAAATTCAAGTTTCCAGCATTAAAGAATTAGCAAATTGGATAGTTAAACATTTTACTGCAAAGAACAAACAAAAGGAATTTGTGGAATTAAAAATTAATACTATATCTCAAGTATTAAGTAAACCAAAAGCAGAACCAATAAAAACAAAAAGGATTTTATTAGATGTAGCAGAATTTATCCCCCAAAATCAAAGAAAAGAAAAATAATTATTTAATAAAAGAAAAAACAATACCCTAAACAATACCCTAAAAATTTAGGTTATTGTTTAGGGTATTTCGCGCTCATTAATTTTGTGTCATATTTATTCATAACATTTAAATTTAATCAAAATGAACAAAGAGCAAGTACCAGTAAGTGACTTACTACCACAGATTTTCCATCACATTAACGTGGTGGTTCGTTCCTCCGTTAAAGAAGCAATGGAACAAATTTCAAAAAACAAATCATCCAAAGAACCAAATATGGATGAGGATTTTCTTTCGGCTGAACAAGCGGCATCATTTTTAAAAATCAAACTTAATACTATTTATTCTAAAGTGGAGAAAGGAGAATTACCTTATTCCCGCAGCGGCAAACGTAAACTGCTTTTTTCAAAAAAAGAGTTAGAGAGATATATTGCTAACAGAAAGGTAAAAAGCAACGATGAGATAAAAGAAGAAGTAGAAAATTATATTGGTAAGAAATAATGAGCGACATTAAAGACGATAATTCAGAAAGAAAAATAACTTCTGAAGGTTTAAAAAAAGAGATTGAGGGGTTAGCAAAAAATACTATTATATATTCGGAATCGTTATCAAAAATAATGTTGACAACAGAAAAAATTAAAAAAATAAAAGAAAGCGATATACGATTTGCAGACCCAATATTAAGGCAAAATGATAATGCTATAATATTTCCGCACACAATCAATGTTATACAGGGACAAGCAGGTGTTCACAAAAGTAGATTAGCCGAATTTATATGTGCTGCTATGTTAAAGCGAAACGGATTTAACAAAGAATTATTAGGCTACAAACGGGAAAACTTTGAAGCAAACAATACTGTTGTATACGTAGATACTGAAAGAAACCAATCGGAGCAATTTCCTTACGCTTTACAATGTATTCAAATTAAAGCAGGGTATGACAAAAAAGACCATCCCGAAAATTTTAAATACATATCTCTATTAGAAATAACCCGTAAAGAAAGATTTGCAGTTTTAGATGAGTACCTAAAATTATTAAAACAAGAAACCGAAAATCCACTCTTTATTGTTCTGGATGTTTCAACAGATTGTATTGAAGACTTCAATAAAACTGATAAGAGTATGGAGTTGATAGATTTAATGAATGTAGCAATAAACGAACATAATGTTGTGTTTCTATGCTTAATCCACGAAAATCCAAAAAGCGAAAAAGCAAGAGGGCATTTTGGAACTGAATTAATGAATAAGGCAAGTACGGTCATACAAGTTTCTTATGAAAAAGATACTAAACAAAGAGATACCAATTTAATTAAGATAAGATACCTAAAATGCAGAAGTACTGCCCGACACGAACCTTTTTTTGCATTATATTCAGAAGAACAAAAAGGGTTGGTTTTAGCAAGTAAAGACGATATTCAAGAAGTTATGAGTGGTAAAAAACAAAAGGCTGATTTGGAGTTGGTTTGTGAACTTTTGGAAATGTATTTAGGAGATTCCACCTATTTAACCCGAAGAGAATTGCTGGACAAACTTATTGAAGAATTGGATGCTTCTGAAAAAACTATTGAAGATAGGCTTAAAGAAATTTTCATCAACAAAAGAACACTTCTTAATCAAAATGGTCAAGAGTGCTTCTTGGAGAAAGATAAAAGTGAAAAAGTAATGAGATATTTTTTATGCAAAAAATAAGCACTATAACCAATGTTTGTAATTGCAAAGAAACTTTGTAAATCAATTTACAATGATTGTATCCTTGTAAGGCCTTATATAGGCGATTGCAATTACAAACATATAAGACTAATTTTATGACAGATTATAAATTAAATAGTAAAAACCGTTTTAATGTTAAAAGTTGCCCTTGTGGAAAGGGAAATAATGATGGGAAATTTGTACCATTTGATGATTTCATAAAATTTGGATTTTGCCATTCTTGCGGAGAAACATTTCTGCCTAATATACAATCGAAAACTGAAATTGGCTATTACCATTCACAAAATAGAGAAGAAAAAATTATTTATATACCTTCAAACTACTTAGACAAAAGCATCAGTAATATTTACGCAAACAATTTTGTAAATTTTTTAAAAGTACAATTCGGAATTGAAGATACTAAAAGTGTTATTGAATTATATAAAATTGGAAGTTCAAATAATTGGAATGGTGCAAATATATTTTGGTATATAGACAAGGATAATAATGTTAGAACTGGTAAAATAATGTTATACAATAATGATAGTGGCAAACGTATAAAAGTTCCATACAATCACATAACTTGGGTACATAAAAAACTTAAAATACCAAATGAAAATATCCGTAAGTGTCTTTTTGGCGAACATTTACTTCCGATTTATCCGAATAGACCTATTGCTTTAGTAGAGAGCGAAAAAACAGCAATTATCGCAAGTTTGTTTTTTCAAGATTTTATTTGGATGGCGACGGGTGGTATTAGCAATTTATCATCTAAATATTTAGAACCATTAAAGAATCGAAAAATCATTTTGTTTCCTGATATTGGTGCTTATGATTTATGGATGGAAAAAACTAAAAAACTTGAAAAGAGTTTCGATATTAAAGTTTCTAAATATTTAGAAGATAATGCTTCAATTGATGATAAAAGAGAAAAATATGATGTCGCAGATTTTATTTTAAATTTTAGAAAAAAATCATCTTAATGTATTTCACCGCGTATTAAAATAAAATAAATGCGATTGTTAATAACTTTTATGCACTTATTATTCACATTAAAACAAATTAAAACACATTTTCAAAATTAAGCAATTTAACCCTATTGGGTAAGTCTATTTTACATCATATCTTTGAGTAAAAACATATAGATTATGATTAGAAAAGACTTATTTACAGGTGAACCATTTGTTCCAAAAAGAATTAATCAGCGCTTTGCAAATTCATTTAACCGTATATCTTATTACAACAAAAAAGCTAATGAATTGAGACATAGTGCAGCATTTATAAACAAACCTTTGCATATTAACCTCCGAATACTTAACGAACTTATGGTTGGAGAAAATGAAAAAATATTTTTCAAGCAGTACCTTTTGGGAAAAGGTTTTTCATTTAACGTTCATAATAATGTTAAAAAGCACGATGGGAAAAACCACTATGCTGTTTATGACTATGTAATTATTACTTTAACTAATGAACAAATTAAAATAATAAAAAAATGATAGATTTCACAACATTAGAAGCGAACCCTATTCCACCTCCAATTTCAGATTTGCAAAAACAAAATGTAATACTTAATGGAAAAAACAAAGTGTTTGAAAAAATTATTTTCGGTGTTATTGCAACAAGTGCATTGGTATTGATTTATCATGTGATTAAAACTTCTTACCCAAGAGAAAATGAAAAAGACTAATATAGGAAGTATAAACCAAATCTTAAAGGAAGAATTGCATAAAGACAAGTATGTAAAAACGACTATATACATTGCAGCAGGTGTTGTTGGGTTATTTGCTTTAGGCTTCGTTTTAAAGGCTTTAAATTATGCTCTGCATAACTACAAAGCATTAAATAGAACATTAAAATCATAAATTTATGGAAAATATTAATGATTCAAATCACAAGTCGCCATCTATTGCCGCGTTTCCAAAAGTCGGTAAACAAATGAAAATCAAAAGATTAGATTTTTGCAATATACCTCTGATTTAGCATATAAATTTGACCTTTATGAAGAAGTGTAAAGCAGTCACAAAACTCGTCCCGTGAAGCATGAACTGTTGATGAAACTTCGTGAGGGAGAGTATTCGTCTATTATTGTTTATAAATTGGATAGATTTGCGAGGTCATCAAGAGAACTTATTCTTGAGATACAGGAGTTAGTTGATAATGGTATCGGATTGATATCGATTTCAGAAGTTCTATGGGGAGATTATATTTCCAAATTTAGCAGCCTTTGCAGAATTTGAAAGTAGTCTAATTTATAAAAGAACAAAAGTACAAGGAACAATACTTTGCAGACCGAAAGGTAGTAAAGATTCCAAACCAAGACCAAAGAGTGGCTATTTGACGCGTGAATTGAATAAACGTAGAAGCAAAGAAAAAAAGGAAAATTATAAGTCTATTGACAGTTGCATTTATTAAAAACCTACATATTTCATTTTTTGCTTTATTGGTAATTTTAAAATTTCATTTTCAATATTAACTCTTACGGATTCAAAATTAACATTAGGGTATTGAATATTTTTATTTATTATGTTGTCGATAATACGACAAACATTAGCATCGTGTAAATCGTCAGCAAAAAGTGTACTGATTATTCCAGATATGAGCGAAAACGCTGTCAGCATAATACTAAATAAAATACCATTTCTTATTTCATTAGGAATCAATGCCAAAATATGGGATATGACCGAAGGCAAAACTGATGAACAATTAAAATTTGAAGGGATTTACAATAATGATTTAGAAGACGTTTTTAGAGAAATCAATACTATATAATTAATTTGCAAAATTAATCTTCATGAGTTATAAAACAAAAAACACAATTCGTAATTATTTTTATTTATTGTAAAAAAATATTACTTTTACAACAATGAAAATACTAAACATCATATTATCAATATATATAATTATGCTTACTGCCTATCCTTGTGCAGATAATCATAATGATGCTTTAGTGAAATCTTCACACACACAAACAAGCTCACATCATAATCACTCACACGATGAAGAAACAGATTTATGTTCTCCTTTTTGTGTTTGCAATTGTTGTGGTCAACAAACATTAAGCTTTTTTGAAATACAATCCTTTCAATTTTTAGTACAATTTCAAGAAATAAAAACTTCTATTTCTTTTTATAAGTCAACTTCTTTTTCAAATTTCTTCGGAAGTATTTGGCAACCACCTCAGTTAGTATAATGAAGCCCGAGTAATTTCGGGTTAATAAGTTGTGTCTTTTAAGTAACTTAAAAAGAAAAACAGTTATCTGTTTATTAATTCATTATACAATAAAAATGTTAGATAAAATCATTCATTTTAGTATCAATAATAAATTTATTATTGGACTTTTTACACTCGTATTAGTTATCGTTGGTAGTTATTCATTATATACTTTACCAATTGATGCGTTACCAGATATTACAAACAATCAAGTACAAATAATTACGAGTTCACCTACTTTGGCAACCCAAGAAGTAGAGCAATTTATCACTTATCCAATAGAACAATCAGTTAAATCAATTCCTGATATTGTTGAACTTCGTTCAATAAGTCGTTTTGGTTTAAGTGTTGTAACAGTAGTATTTAAAGAAGAAGTAGATATTTATTGGGCAAGAGCACAAATTACTGAACGAATAAAAGAAGCCGAAAACACCATACCAAAAGGAGTCGGTACACCTGAAATGGCTCCAGTTAGTACAGGATTGGGTGAAATATACCAATATGTAGTATTTCCAAAAAAAGGGTATGAAGAAAAATACAACGCAACCGATTTAAGAACAATTCAAGATTGGATTATAAAACCCCAATTAATTGGGACAAAAGGTGTTGCTGAAGTGAATACACTTGGTGGAAATCTTAAACAATATGAAATTGCTGTTCAGCCAGATAAACTGAAAAGTATGAATACTACAATTACCGAAATTTTTGATGCGTTAGAAAATAACAATGAAAATACAGGTGGTGCATACATTGATAAAAAGCCTTATGCTTATTTCATTCGTGGTGTGGGAATGGTAAATGGTATTGAAGACATCAATAAAATTGTAGTTAAAAATCAAAATGGAATTCCAATTCTTATTCGTGATGTTGCAAAGGTTCAAATAGGTAGTAGTATCAGATATGGAGCAGTTACAAAAGATGGAAAAGGCGAAGAAGTATCAGGAATGGTAATGATGCTTAAAGGCGAAAATAGTGGTGAAGTTGTTAAAACAGTCAAAGAAAAAATGGAACAAATCAAAAAATCACTTCCTGAAGGTGTAGAAATTGAGGCGTTTATGGATAGAACAGTTTTAGTGGATAAAGCCATTAGTACTGTTCAAACCAATCTTATTGAAGGTGCATTAATTGTAATTTTCATTTTAGTATTACTTCTTGGTAATTGGAGAGCAGGTTTAGTAGTAGCTTCGGTTATTCCATTAGCTTTATTATTTGCCATTTCAATGATGAAACTTTTCGGAGTGAGTGGAAATTTAATGAGTTTGGGAGCAATCGATTTTGGATTAATCGTTGATGGTGCTGTTATTATTGTAGAAGCAATAATTCATCGACTCCAAGTCAGTAATAAAGGTAAACTCACCCCACAAGAAATGAATGATGAAGTGTATAAAGCATCTGCAAAAATTAGAAGTAGTGCCGCTTTTGGTGAAATAATAATTTTGATAGTATATCTGCCAATTTTAGCCTTAGTAGGAATCGAAGGGAAAATGTTTGGTCCAATGGCACAAACTGTTTCATTTGCCATATTAGGAGCATTTATATTGTCATTAACTTATGTTCCAATGATGTCTGCTTTGGCATTAAAAAAAGAAACAGGACATAAAAAGAATTTTAGTGATAAAATAATAGATTCCATTTACAATTTCTATACGCCAATTTTAGAAAAAGCATTACGAGTTAAAGCTGCTATTATTGGTATAGCTATTACGTTATTTATAGGTTCGTTAGTCTTATTTAACACATTAGGTGGCGAGTTCATTCCCACACTTGATGAAGGTGATATTGCTACGCATTTGATTATAGCTTCAGGTAGTTCTTTATCACAAGAAGTTGATGCAACAACAAAAGCAGAACAAATTTTAAGAGACAAATTTCCTGAAATTAAAATGATAGTAACCAAAATTGGTTCGGCTGAAATTCCTACTGACCCAATGCCTATTGAAGCAGGTGATATGATTATCCTCTTGAAAGATAAAAGTGAATGGACATCAGCTGAAACCAAAGAGGAATTAATGGAAAAAATGGAACACGCTTTGTCTGATATTCCAGGTGCATTTACAGAGTTTTCTCAACCAATTCAAATGCGTTTTAATGAGCTAATGACAGGTGTAAGAAGTGATGTTGCCATTAAAATTTTTGGTGATGATATTGATATGTTAGTCAGCAAAGGTGAAGAAGTAGTTCAGTTAATTAATGGTGTTGAAGGTGTTTCTGATGCTAAAGCAGAACGAGTTGCAGGGTTACCACAAATTACAATTCGTTACAATAAAGACAAATTAGCACTTTACGGTTTAAAAATTGGCGACTTAAACAAAGTAGTCAGAATGGGATTTGCTGGAGAAACGGCAGGTGTTGTTTATGAAGGTGAAAAACGTTTCGATTTAGTTGTACGATTAGATAATGACAGTAGAAAAGATATTGAAAATCTAAAAGCTTTATTTGTAACCTTACCATCAGGTAATCAAATACCTTTAGAACAAATTGCAGATGTAAAATATGAAGATGGACCAATGCAAATTTCTCGTGAAAATGGAAAACGTAGAATTGTCGTAGGTTTCAATGTTCGTGGTGCTGATGTAAAAACGGTTGTAGAAACCATTCAAGCTAAATTAGACGAAAAACTTAAATTACCTGAAGGATATTACACTACTTATGGTGGTCAATTTGAAAATCTTATCGAGGCTAACAAACGACTTTCTGTTGCTGTACCAGTAGCATTAGGTTTAATTTTAGTACTGCTTTATTTTACTTTTAAATCAATCAAACAATCATTATTAATATTTACTGCTATTCCATTATCTGCTATTGGTGGTATTGTTGCCCTTTGGTTACGAGATATGCCATTTAGTATTTCGGCAGGTGTTGGATTTATTGCTCTTTTCGGTGTAGCTGTACTGAATGGTATTGTTTTAATTGGATATTTTAATGAACTTAAAAAGCAAGGTGTGGACAATGTATATGACAGAATAAAAGAAGGTACTAAAGTAAGATTAAGACCTGTTATATTAACCGCTGCTGTTGCTTCACTTGGATTTTTACCAATGGCAATTAGTAGTAGTGCTGGTGCAGAAGTTCAAAAACCATTAGCAACTGTTGTTATAGGTGGGTTAATAACAGCCACTTTACTTACATTAATTGTCCTTCCAATTCTGTATTTGTATTTTGAGAAAGGCATTAAAATCAAAAGAAAAACTATGAATAATTCGGCTTTAGTAATTACATTTTTATTTGGGATATTCGGAGCAAATGCACAGGAAACTCAGAAACTTGATTTAAAACAAGCGCTTGAAATAGGCTTAAAAAATAATCAAAGTATTCAAGCTTCAGAATTAGAAGTAAAAATGCAAACACAATTGCAAAAAACTGCATTTGAACTTCCTAAAACGGAATTGTCAGGAACATTTGGACAGATAAATTCACAAGCTCAAGACAAAAATTTTGGAATCAGTCAAAGTTTTAATCCATTTCAAATAAGTGCTAAAAGAAGTTTACTTGCAGCATATAGTAATGCAAGCGCAACGAAATTAGGTGTTTCAAAACAAGAAGTGACTTATTCTATTAGGCAATCTTGGAATACTTTATTGTTTTATGAAAAACAAAATGCTGTTTTAGAAAAACAAAATACAGTGATGCAAAAATTTGTAAAGTCAGCCAATCTAAAATTTCAAACAGGTGAAACAAATGCTTTAGAAAAAACAATTGCATTAGCGAAACAACAAGAATTAGAACAAAAAATAAAGCAAAATAAAACACAAATCGCCATTGAAAAATCAAAACTAAAAGCAATTTTAGATTTAAAAACCGAATTTATAGCAACGGATACTTCATTTGTTCCTTATCCTGCTATGGCGAAAGTTGATAGTTCAATGGTAAAACAAAATCCAATTGTTCAATTAGCAGATCAACAAGTTAAAATAGCACAAGCCAATCATAAAGTAGAAAAATCAGCATTGTCTCCAGATTTTTCATTAGGTTACTTTTTGCAGTCAATAACTGGTAATCAAGATGTAAACGGATCACCAACATATTATAATAGCACACCTCAATTTCAAGGTGTTGTAATTGGTTTGTCTGTTCCAATATTTGCAGGTAGTAGTATTGCAAGAGCAAAATCTGCAAAAACAAATATTGAACGAGAACAGAAAAATGCCGATTATATAAATCAGCAATTTAAGAGTCATTTAGAGCAACAATCTGAGCAATTAGCTACATATGCTTCATTAATTGATTATTATAAAAATACAGCAGTGCCAAATGCTAATTTAATAATTAAAAATGCAACAAAAGCATATCAAAACGGTGATATTTCATATGTGGAATATGTTCAAAGTTTAGAAACAGCAAGTCAAATTCAATTAAATTATAGCGAAGCGATTTATAATTACAATCAAACTATAATTACAATTCAATACAGTATCAATCAATAATAAAAAGTAAAATGAAAAAATCGAATATAATATATGCATCAATAGTAGGAGCAATAATCCTTGCTATTATTTTATATTTTTCTTTGCGTCATACTGAAGGCGATGGACACGTACATACAGATGGTGAAGCTCATACAGAAGAAAGTCACTCTGAAGAAAAAGAGCCAACAGCAATTAAAGAAGTTGAATTAAATGAAGCTCAGTTTAATGCATCAAGTATAGAATTAGGTACTTTTTCAGATAAAAATTTAAGTGAAGTAATTAAGGCTAACGGCTATACGAAGTTGCCACCACAAAATCAAGCTGATGTATCTGTTTTTACTACAGGAATTGTAAAAACAATAAATGTAATCGAAGGACAAAGAGTAAGTAAAGGACAAACTATTGCTACAATTGAAAGTCCTGAATTTACTAAAATTCAAGAAGCATATCTAACTTCAAAAAGTAATTTAGAGTTTCTAAAATTAGAATTTGAAAGACAAAAAACATTAAGTGATGAAGAAGTAAATTCTAAAAAAGTTTTTCAAAAAACTAAATCAGATTATGAAATTGAAAGAGCAAGGTTTAATTCATTACAAAAGCAATTGAACACTTTGCACATTAGTGGTAACGGAAACACAACTGCAACTGTTCCTGTTATAGCTCCAATTTCAGGAAATATTACAGAAATTTATATTAAAATTGGTAGTAATGTAGAAGCAGGTAAACCCTTAATGAATATAGTTGATAATTCTAAATTACACGTAGATTTATTGGTGTACGAAAAAGATTTATTCAAAGTAAAACAAGGTCAAAATGTTCGTTTTATCCTAACTAATCAAGGTAATAAAGAAATTAATGGAAAAATATTTAGTGTGGGTAAATCATTCGAAAATGAAACAAAATCGGTAGCCGTACACGCTGATATTTCAAACTTTCAACAAAAATTAATACCAGGAATGTATGTAAATGCACTTATCGATGCAGGAGCAAATACAGTTAAAGCTTTACCATCGGAAGCAATTATAAAAGCAGATGGTAGAGAATTTGTTTTTGTTTTAGAAGAAGGTCATAAAGAAGAAGTAGCTCACGATGAAAAAGACGGACATAATCACGAAGATGGAGACAAGCACGAAGAAGCAGAAGGAAAAACATTTCACTTCCAACGTATTGAAGTGAAAACAGGAACTTCACAATTAGGATATACTCAAGTAACATTGCTTCAAAAAATTGAACCAAACGCAAAAATTGTCTTAAAAGGAGCTTACTACATTCAAAGTCATTTACTGAAAAGTGAAGGTGGCGGCGGTCATGAACATTAATAATTTAACTTTAATAAACATAAAAAATGAGGAAATCAATTTTAATAATAGCTTTTGCTATTGCAACATTTAGTACAGTTTCTTGTAACAAAAAAGAAAACTCAGAAGCTACAACTGGACACGAAGGACATAATCACAAAGAAGGAGAAGCTCACAAATTAGCTTATGAATGTCCAATGGATTGTGAAAAAGGTAAAACGTACGATAAAAAAGGAAACTGTCCTGTTTGCAAAATGGAATTAATTGAAGCCAAAGCTGATAGTCACGAAGGTCACGACCATTCAAAAGAAAATCACGAAGGACACGACCATTCAAAAGAGAACCATGACGGACATAATCATTAATCTAATAAATAAAACATGAAGAATTCAATTTTAAAATCATTAGTCTTAGCTGTATCATTATTTTTCTTTTCAAATTTTGTTTCAGCACAGAAAACAACTCAAAAAGTAGTAATAAAAACATTTTTACATTGCGACCATTGTAAAGAATGTGAAACTTGTGGACAAAAATTCAAAACTGAAATGCTTAAAATTAAAGGGGTTAAAATGTATGAGTTAGACGATAAAGCAATGACTTTTACTATTTATTACAATTCAAAGAAAACTACTTTGCAAGCCATTAAAGAAGGTATTTCTAAGTTAGGTTATGATGCAGATGATGTAAAAGCTGACCCAGAAGCTTATGAAAGTTTAGACGGTTGTTGTAAAGCATAGTAATGGAATTCAATATTAAAATGCCAAATAAACTAATTCCTTTTTATCAAAAAGAGTTAGAAGCATTTAAGGATAATTTAGAAAAAGATAATTTGCAGAATGCTTGGTATCATTTAGAACGAGCGCATATTATTGCACAAAAATTTCCGTGTGAACACACATTTGTACATTGGAAAATGTTACAATTTGGCATTAAGATAAAAAGTTCAAAAGAAATTATTGGTCAAATACCACGATTATTGGTAGGAGGTGTAAAATCATTTGTTGGTCAAATTCCAGTAGGTAATACAGGTGGTGCAAATGTGCCACCTTTAAAGGTGATTGAAATACCCGAAGATATTAAAGAAATATTAAATTCTAATTCATAACAATTACATTATGGAACATCAGCACATTTATGACAAAAATGGAAAACAAATTTGTTGCTCGTTTGAAGAAAAAATAAATCAAAGTACGGAACATCATTCCGATGATGACGGACACAACCACGACCATTCAAGAGAGGAGAAATCAACCTTTCTAATGTTTTTACCAGCAATAATAAGTTTCGTTTTATTAATGGTTGCTATTGGTTTTGACAACTATTTTACACAATCTTGGTTTACTGGTTGGGTACGTATAGTTTGGTATATTGTAGCTTATATTCCTGTTGGAATTCCAGTAGTTAAAGAAGCGTTTGAAAGCATTCGAAAAGGTGATGTATTTTCAGAATTTCTATTAATGTCAATTGCAACAATAGGAGCATTTGCAATAGCTGAATTTCCTGAAGGTGTAGCTGTAATGTTATTTTATGCTATTGGAGAAATATTTCAAACATTGGCAGTTCAAAGAGCAAAAGCAAACATCAAAACATTACTCGACCAAAGACCAGACGAAGTTACTATTTTAGAAAATAATGTGGCTAAAACAATCAAAGCATCAAAGGCAAAAATTGGAGATATTATTCAACTCAAAGCAGGTGAAAAATTAGGTTTAGATGGCGAATTACTTTCAGATACAGCTTCATTTAATACAGCAGCACTTACAGGCGAAAGTAAACCAGATACGAAAGCAAAAGGCGAAACTGTTTTAGCAGGAATGATAAACCTTAATTCTGTTTGTCAAGTTAAAGTTACAACCGCTTATACCGATAGTAAACTGTCAAAAATACTCGAAATGGTGCAAGATGCTACAGCTAAAAAAGCACCAACAGAATTATTTATTAGAAAATTCGCAAAAATATATACACCAATTGTAGTTGCTTTGGCAATTGCAATATGTGTTTTACCAATGTTTTTTGTAGAAAATTATCAGTTTAATGATTGGTTATATCGTGCGTTAATTTTCTTGGTTATTTCTTGCCCTTGTGCATTAGTAATTAGTATTCCGTTAGGTTATTTCGGCGGAATTGGAGCAGCTTCTAAAAACGGAATTCTGTTTAAAGGAAGTAATTTTCTCGATGTAATGGCTTCTATTCAAAATGTGGTAATGGACAAAACTGGTACAATGACCGAAGGAGTTTTTAAAGTTCAAGAAGTCGTTTTTAATTCCGATTTTAATAAAGATGAAATACTGCAAATGGTTAATGCTTTAGAAAGTCAAAGTACACATCCAGTGGCAACTGCCATTCATCAATTTGTTGGAAATATTGATAGTACAATTCAGCTTAAAGATGTAGAAGAAATTTCAGGACACGGTTTAAAAGCAAACATAAACGGAAAAGAATTATTAGTGGGTAATTTTAAATTAATGGATAAATTTTCTATTACTTATGATATTGACCCTTCAAGTATAGTTTATACCTTAATTGCGGTTGCATATGATAAAAAATTTGTTGGTTATTTAACTATTGCAGACAGCATCAAAGAAGATGCACAAATCTCCATTGACAAACTAAAAGCCTTAGGTATAAAAACCACAATGCTAAGTGGTGATAAAAATACAGTAGTACAATTTGTAGCTCAAAAACTCGGAATTACAAACGCTTTCGGAGATTTGCTTCCCGAAGATAAAGTAAACAAAGTCAAAGAAATCATTGCTAAAAATGAAACGGTAGCATTTGTTGGTGATGGTGTAAACGATGCGCCAGTAGTTGCTTTAAGTAACGTAGGTATTGCAATGGGTGGTTTAGGAAGCGATGCTACAATAGAAACTGCCGATGTCGTTATTCAAGACGATAAACCAAGTAAAATCCCAATTGCTATAAATATTGGCAAACAAACCAAGAAAATAGTCTGGCAAAATATTATTTTAGCATTTAGTGTTAAAGCAATAGTTTTAATTCTTGGAGCAGGTGGTTTAGCTACAATGTGGGAAGCTGTTTTTGCAGATGTTGGTGTAGCGTTATTAGCTATCTTAAATGCGGTAAGAGTACAGAGAATGAAATTTTAACATCATTTTATTATTAAATAATAAGTTTTTATTAACTTTGCTGTATTATCATTTTTCAAATGAAAAAATACCACATCATATTAGTAGTTCTTTTAAGCATATTCTTTATGCCTGATACTGCTATGGCTTGTGGTAGTGATAATTTGAAACACACTTGTAAAAAAGAGGTTTCATCTACAGAGACAGAGAAAAAGTGTTGTTGTGGTAACGACAGTTCTAAAAGCAAGGAAGATAAAGGATGTAAAGGTGATTGTGGTCATTCAAAATGTGGTTGTTCTTCAACTTGTTCTTCTTCTTCAGTAAGTTTTTTACCAGAAATTATTTTTAAAATTAACTTTATTCGTTATTCTTCAATAGAGAAAGTTAAATTTTCATACACAACTCCATCAATTTCAGATGGTTTTCATTCAATTTGGCTAATACCTAAAATAAGCTAAATTCATTTTTTGACAGCCATTATTGTGTCAAATCCTTAGCTATAAGCTATAATTTTCAAACAGTTTAATGAATAATTTTTGCTTTACAATTATTGTATTGCATTAACTTTTATTTCCAAACTGCTATTTATTCAAATTTATTTTTATCAATCAATCAAAGTGAAATACTTTGATTACTAATACATTATTAAAATGAAAAATTCATTTAAAAATATAATGGTTGCAACTTTCGTATTGCTATCATTTACAATCAATGCACAAATAAAAAATTCAAAAACAGAAACAGTGAAAATCTATGGTAACTGTGGAATGTGCGAAACCAATATTGAAAAAGTAGGAACTATTAAAAAAGTTGCTAAAGTTGACTGGAATCAAGAAACTCAAATGGCAACTCTAACTTATGATACAACTAAAACTAATCAGGACGAAATACTAAAGAGAATTGCATTAGCTGGTTATGATAGTGATAAGTTTCTTGCGCCTGATGATGTTTATAATAATCTTCACGGATGTTGTCAGTATGACAGAGTAGCAAAAGTTCCTGTTAAAGAAGAAACTAAAACTGATGTAACTACTGAAAATCATAATAATCACGGTAACCATACAAAAACACCAAAAACAGAAGTTCAAGAAGTAAACCAACTTAAAGCTGTTTTTGATAATTATTTTGTTGTAAAAGATGCTATGATTTCTTCAGATGGTAATGCTACTTCAATTGCTTCAAAGGAGCTATTTACAGCAATCAGCAATGTTATAATGGAAAAATTAGAAATGGATGTACACGTTGTTTGGATGAAAGTTTTAAATCAAATTAAAGAAGATTCTGAACACATTGCAGATACAAAAGACATTAAGCATCAACGTGAACATTTTACAACATTATCAAAAGATATTTATGCATTGTTAAAAGTTGCAAAATATGATGTACCAGTTTACTTTCAATTCTGTCCAATGTATAATGATGGTAAAGGTGCAAATTGGTTAAGTAAAGAAAATACAATAAAAAATCCTTACTATGGTTCAATGATGTTAAGTTGTGGAAAAACAGTTGAAACTATTAAATAATCTAAAATGAGAAGAATAGTTTTTGCGTTTTTTTTAATTGCTAATATGGCTACTGCACAAATTAATGTTGGCGATTCAATACCGTCAATTACATTGAAAAGCAGTAGTAATAAAGATATAAATATTACATCTTTTAAAGGAAAACATATACTTATTGATTTTTGGGCATCTTGGTGTGCACCATGCCGTTTGGGTAATAAAAAATTAGTCAAGTTATATAATGAAGTGAGTTCAGATAAAATTGAAATTATAGGAATTTCAATTGATACAGATGTAAATAAATGGCTTAAAGCTGTTGAAAAAGATAAAATTAAATTTACTCAATTGATAGATTCCAAAGGTTTTGATGCTGAAACAGCTGTACAATTTGGTGTTGATGAATTGCCTTCAAAATACTTGTTTAATCAAGAAGGTATTCTAATTGCAAAAAATCCAACAGAAGAGGAAATAATAAAATTAATAGAAAAGTAAAATGAAAAAAATAAATAAAGTTTATATAATGGTTGCATCAATGATTTTGATGTTTTCGATAAAAAGTAACGCACAAATTGTAAAAGCTGAAATTAGAGCAACTGGTTTAACATGTTCAATGTGTTCAAATGCGATTAACAAACAACTAAAAGCATTACCTGAAGTAACAAATGTTGAAACAGATTTAAATACAAATACATTCACTGTAACACTTAAAGAAGGAAATGAATTAAGTCCAAAAACATTTAAAGAAAAAGTAGAAAAAGCAGGTTTTTTCATTGGCTCATTAATAATAACTGCAAAATCTGAAACTATTAGTAAAAGTCCTTACATTTTAGTTAATGAGAAAAAAAATAACGCTACGGAAGTTCAATTTCAGATAGTTGACAAAGGGTATGTTACAGAAAAAGAGTTTAAAAAATTATCTAAATCATATAAAGGTATTGCAACTTATGTTGCAAATAGCGAAGATGATTTTCATATTAAAATTTTAAACTAATGAGAAAAGTTTTTTTGTTTTTCATTGCGATATATTGCCAAAATATTTATAGTCAAGAATTATTTGTAATTACCGACCCTGCAAGCAATGTTCCCGCAAATTCACTTGGAGTTAATGTAATGCAGTCACTTTTTAAAGAGGAAATGAAATCAGGTTATAATTATCATTTTATGCCCGAAGTATCATATGGATTAAATAAAAATATAATGTTTCGTGCTTCTGCTTTTGTGAGTAATAGAAATAGCCAATTAGTTACTGAAGGTGGTAGTTTTTATACGAAATATCGTTTTTATTCTACAGATGATTTAAATAGTCATTTCCGATTAGCAGCTTATGGTAGATATAGTTTCAATAATGCCGACATTCATCAAGAACAGATTGAAATTTTAGGACACAATTCAGGTTTTGAAACAGGATTAATAGCTACAAAATTGATTAAAAAAGTTGCAATAAGTTCTTCAATAAGTTTTGAGAAAGCTTTAGATAACAAACCAAGTTATCCATTTCCGGATAATATTGGTGATAATGCAACTAATTATACACTTTCTTTTGGTAAATTGATGTACCCAAAAAAGTACACCAATTATAAGCAAACAAATATTAATTTAATGGTTGAATTTGTTGGACAAACTATTAATGAAAATGGTAAATCATATTTGGATGTAATGCCAGCAGTACAATTCATTTTTAATAGTCAAGCACGTTTGGATTTTGCATACCGTCAAGAGTTAGTAAGTTCTATGATTCGTTCTGCTCCAAATGGCTTTTATTTCAACCTATACTATACTTTTTTCGACTTAAAGAGTAAAAAATAATTTAAAAATATACATATGAAAACACTTTTTTTAACTGCTATTTTAGCAATCACTTTAGTTTCTTGCAATCATAAAACTAAAGAAACGGAAAACAAAACTTCTTTAAATTCAAATGAGATATTTGCTTGTTCAATACACCCAGAAGTCACTGGGAAAAAAGGAGAAGATTGTTCAAAATGTGGAATGGAATTAACTGAACCTGTTGCTCAATCTGAGAACCACAATGACGGAACTCATGTTGATAAGGATAGTACAAAATTACCAAGCAATGAAACTAAAAAAAATGTTGTTGAAACAAAAACAGTTACAACTACGTTTTCAATAAGCGAAATAGTTACAAACTATTTGAAAATTAAAAATTCATTGACGAAGGATGATTCTAATGGTGCCGCAAATGCAGGAAAAATTTTATTCAAAACTTTAAATACAACTGGCACTAATGATTTAACATCAAATCAAAAAAAGGACTATTTAAAAATTGTTACTGAAGCCAAACAAAATACAGAACATATAAAAAACAATACTGGCAAAATTGAACATCAAAGAGAACGTTTTGCTATGCTTAGTAAAAATATGAATGATTTGATTAAAATGTTTGGAGCTAAGCAAAAATTATATCAAGATTATTGTCCAATGTATAATGACGGTAAAGGCGGTATTTGGATTAGTGAAATAAAAGAAATAAGAAATCCATATTATGGTTCTGAAATGTTAAATTGTGGTACAATTAAAGCAACCTATTAATTAATGAAGCTTTATGTAAAAAATATGGTTTGTGACCGATGTAGGTGGGTAGTTAAAACTGAAATTGAAAAGTTAGGTTTTAATGCTAATGTAATTGATTTAGGAGAAGTTGAACTTGAAGCCAACATTGATGCAAAGCAGAAAAATCAAATTAAAATAGCTTTAGAAAATTTTGGTTTTGAATTGATTGATGATAAAAAAAGTAAAATAATTGAAAAAATTAAAACTTTAATTATTGATTTGGTACATCAGAAAAACAATGAACTCTCAACTAATCTTTCGGAATATCTATCAAATCAGTTATCACAAGATTATTCTTCACTTAGTAATTTGTTTTCAGAAGTGGAAGATGTTACTATTGAAAAATACTTTATTAGTCAAAAAATTGAAAAAGTAAAAGAGTTATTGGTCTATGATGAATTAACATTAAGCGAAATTGCTTTTCAACTTAATTATAGCAGTGTGGCATATTTGAGTAATCAGTTTAAAAAAACAACTGGTTTTTCGCCATCACATTACAAACAACTAAAAGACAAAAAGAGAAAACAAATAGAAGATTTATAAATATTACAATTCTTACCCAAAATTTCACAACATTGATGAACTCGTAATTTCAGAACTTTGTATTATAATTTTTAACAATTAAAATTCAAGATTATGACACACCAATATCAAATAACAGGAATGACTTGTAGTAGTTGCGAAGCTAAAGTAAAATCAGCTTTGCTTACAATTGAAAATGTAACAAGTGTTGAAGTTTCAAAAGATACTAATTCAGCAACAATTACAATGGATAAGCATATTGTATTATCAGATTTTCAAAAAGCATTAGACAATAAATGTCAAATTTCTGCTGTAAATCATAGTGAAATTGAAGAACAGGCTAAATCGTGGTTAGAAATCTATAAACCAATTTTATTGATTTTTTTCTACATTAGTTTGATAACAATTCTAATACAACAAAAAAATGTAGACTTCAATTTAAGGGAAGCAATGCAACATTTTATGGCAGGTTTCTTTTTAGTGTTTTCTTTTTTCAAATTGCTTAATTTAAAAGGGTTTGCAGAGAGTTATGTCATGTACGATGTAGTAGCAAGGAAAATTCCAATTTGGGCATACATTTATGCTTTTACAGAGTTAATACTCGGTTTAGCTTTTCTTACTGGTTTTAATCCCTTGATAACAAATAGCGGTACATTTTTAGTAATGAGCGTTAGTATAATTGGAGTATTACAATCTGTACTAAATAAAAAGAAAATTCAATGCGCATGTTTAGGAGTAATATTCAATTTACCAATGAGTACCGTAACAATCATTGAAAATGCTTTAATGATTATAATGAGCGGATTAATGATAATCCACCTAATTTAAAAATGAAACTATTAAAATGGATATACAAAACATTCTTTCAAAAAAACTGTTGCAAATAGTAGTATTACTTTTGACTACTCAAGCTTTGTTTTCTCAAAATATTGTACGATATGATTTATACGTGCGTGATACAATTGTAAATTATTCTGGAAAAGAAAAAAGAGCTATTGCAGTTAATGGTCAAATTCCTATGCCAACACTTACATTTACTGAAGGTGATATTGCCGAAATTTATGTACATAACGAATTGAAAGAAGAAACTTCTTTGCATTGGCACGGACTATTTTTACCTAATAAAGAAGATGGTGTACCTAATTTAACACAAATGCCAATCAAACCTGGTACTACTCATAAATACACTTTTCCAATCATACAAAATGGAACGCATTGGTATCACAGTCATTCAGGCTTACAGGAGCAAATCGGAATGTATGGAATGTTTATTATGAACAAAAAGCAAAATGATAAAACATTCCGAAAAGGAATAGATGATTTACCTACTGTTCCAATAATTTTAAGCGAATGGACTGATTTAAAGCCCGAAAATGTTCATAGAATGTTGCATAATGCTACCGATTGGTTTGCTATTAAAAAAGGAACAACACAAAGCTATACGGAAGCCATAAAGCAAGGTCATTTCAAAACAAAGGTTGCAAATGAATGGAAACGTATGAATGCTATGGATGTAAGTGATGTATATTATGAAAAGTTTCTTATAAATGGTAAAAATGAAAGTCAATTATCGCAATTCAAAGGTGGTGATAAAGTTAGACTTCGTATTGCTAATGGTGGTGCATCATCTTATTTTTGGTTAACCTATGCAGGCGGTAAAATTACTGTAGTTGCCAGTGATGGAAACGATGTTGCACCAGTTGAAGTTGATAGATTGTTAATTGCGGTATCTGAAACTTATGATATTATATTTACAATTCCAGCAGATAATACTTCCTATGAGTTTTTAGCTACCCCTGAAGATAGAACAAAATCGGCATCATTATATTTAGGAAATGGTATCAAACAATTGATTTCTCCTTTACCTAAATTGAAATATTTTGAAGGTATGAAAATGATGAACGGTATGATGAAAATGAATGGAGATTTGGACGATATGGGAATGCAAATGTCATTGAACCAAATGGATATGAATGTAGTGATGTATCCAGAAATAACTGGTGTTTCAAAAACAGAAAACAAGCATACTATGAAAATGGAAGATAATAATTCCAATCAAAATCAATACAATGCAAATGCGTTATCTAATATCACAACGCTTAATTATGCAATGTTAAAAGCCACAGATAAAACAACTTTACCAAAAAATGCACCAGTTAAAGAATTACGTTTTGAATTAACTGGAAATATGAACCGTTATGTTTGGAGTTTAGATAATAAGGTTGTTTCTGAAATTGATAAAATACTGATAAAGAAAGGCGAAAATGTAAGAATTACACTTTATAATGGTTCAATGATGCGTCACCCAATGCACTTGCACGGTCACGATTTCAGAATTATTAATGGTCAGGGAGATTATGCACCTTTAAAAAACATAATGGATTTAATGCCAATGGAAACCAATGTAATTGAGTTCAATGCGAATGTAGAAGGCGATTGGTTTTTTCATTGTCACATTCTTTATCATATGATGGCAGGAATGGGAAGGATTTTTACTTATGAAAACCAAGCTCCAAATCCTCTAATTCCTAATCATAAGTTAGCGCAAAGAAAACTATTTGCCGATGATAGAAAATTTCATTTTATGGCAGAAAATGATTTTGCTACAAATGGAAATGATGGTGAAGCAATGTTAGGAAACACACGTTGGAATATTGGAACAGAATGGCGTTTAGGTTACCAAGAGCATCACGGTTATGAAGTTGAAACCCATATTGGAAGATATGTAGGAAAAATGCAATGGATAATGCCATTTATTGGTTTTGATTGGCGTTATAGAAAAATGGGGATAGACGAACACGAAAGAAATCTTTTTGGTCAAGAAGATACAAAAGACAAACGAGGTGTTTTCAGTGCAGGTCTTGAATATACTTTGCCCATGCTTATTAAAGCACAAGCAGAAGTATTTAATGACGGTAATTTCAGATTACAATTTGAGCGAAAAGACATTCCTGTTTCTAAAAGGGTGCGAATGGGTGCTATGTGGAATTCAGACTTTGAATACATGGCTGATGTAAAATACATTTTTACAAGAAATTTTAGTGCCCGTGTACATTATGATAGCGATATGGGAGCTGGTTTAGGATTGAATTTGAATTATTAAGAACTATATATACTTCTAAGTTAACATCTAAACAACCATTGCAATGAAATAAAAAAAAATCAATTGTTGTTTGTATATGTCTTTTCTTTAAAGGAATTATAAAATTAAATTTTCATTCATTTGTACCTCATTTGTACCTCAAATCAAAAACGGTCTTTAAAATAAATAGTTTAATATTTCTGTATCGGAAAGTAACATAAAAAAAACCAATTCAAAATGACTTCTAAATTGGCTTTACGATTATAAATAACGTTTTTATTAATCCTCGTGCGTTTCTTCTATCGTATTCGTTTCTGAATTAGAACCAACGGTTGTGTTCGCTCTAATCTCTGTATGACGAACTTCTCCGCCAGTTGTACCCGTTTGTTTTCCTAAGAACACAGCTACTAAAGCGATAACAAAAGCAAAATAAGAAACTAAATTTGCTTTAGTGTGCTTTTTAAAATTTAAATACAATCCTACTAAAGAAATTCCCGCTAAAACATACAATACTAAAGCCAATTTCTCAGCCATTTCTTCATGTTCATGAATAATTTGATCCGTTACAGAAGGTAGATTTTCAGCAATTTCTTCGGCACCTTCGCCAGTAAACATACTTGCAAATCCAAAAATAGCCGAAATACAAAAAAGTACATACGCTACATTTTTTACAACGTTGTTTTTCATTACAATCCCTGTAATTAAAATTCCTAATCCAAAAATGGTTCCAATAATTGGAAAGTGGTTTACCACCATGTGTACATGTGCATCGTTCATAATGTTGTTGTTTTTAATTGTTATTTTAAACCTAACTTAAAGTTAATTTATTGTATATTTGACTAAAATTTTAAACCCATGAAAAGCATTCTAAAACATCATTTAGTATACACAAATATAGCGATTTTTTATTTGATTGTAAGCTTTTTAACCCGAATAATTTTACTATTTCATCCTATCACACAAAGTAAATTTTCTGGTTTAGAAATCTTAAAAATATTTGGATTTGGACTTCTATCCGATTTGTTTATTTTCGTATTTGTAGGTGCTATTTTATGGTTGTATTTGCTATTTTTATCCAATTCTAAATTTAAGAAACCTTACGGATATATTATTTTAGGTGTATTTGTAGTGTTACTAATTTACATTCTTTCTGGAAAAAGTATTTTAAGTGAATATGGTGGTGTTTTGCCAGAAATAGGAATTGCTTTTGTTAGTTTAAAAACTATATTTTTTGCAGCCTTATTGTTTACTGAAAAATATAGAAAACAAATTCGTTTGGCTTTATATTCTTTAACCATTTTCTTGTTTGTTTTATTAATTATACAAAATGCAGTTAGCGAATTTTTCTTTTGGAATGAATTTGGTGTAAGATATAACTTCATAGCTGTAGATTATTTAGTGTACACCAATGCGGTTATTGGAAACATAATGGAATCTTATCCTGTTGTGCCGCTTTTTGCATCGGTAGGAATTTTATCGTTTGCAGCTTCTTATATAATAATAAAAAAATCAAAATCGTTTTTAGAGGATTTACCTAATTTTTCAAATAAACTAAAAATTATTGGAGTGCAATTACTATTGCTTGTTAGTGCTTTCCTTATTCTTCCTATTATTACTTCTCAACAAAATAGTTCGAATGTATTTGCAAATGAATTACAAAGTAATGGGCTTCAAAAATTCTATAAAGCATTTACCAATAGTGAATTAGATTATTTTGAATTTTACGAAATACTACCAGAAAATGAATTGGCGCAATTTGAAACAATAGTCAATGTAAATTACAACAACAATACGAATACCATTACTTCTGAAGGAACGGAAACTAAGAAAAATGTTGTTTTAATTACTGTTGAAAGTATGAGTGCTGAGTTTATGAAACATTACGGCAATACAAATGCTATTACGCCATTTTTAGACCAATTAGCAGATGAAAGTTTATTTTTTACGAATTTGTACGCCACTGGAAACAGAACCGTTAGAGGATTAGAAGCGGTTACCTTATGCTTACCTCCAACTCCAGGAGAAAGTGTTGTAAAACGAATAGATAATAAAAATAAATTTACAACAGGAAGTGTATTTCAATCAAAAGGATATACTACAAAATTTTTATATGGTGGTGATGCGTATTTTGATAATATGCAAGACTTTTTTGGAGGAAACGGATATGATATAGTAGACAAATCCAGCTTAAAACCAAACGAAATTTCGTTTTCAAATATTTGGGGTGTTTGCGATGAAGATATGGCTAAAAAAGCCATTCAAGTTATGAATGAAGAAGCTAAAACAGGTAAACCGTTCTTCAATCATTGGATGACTGTAAGTAATCACCGACCTTTTACTTATCCAGAAGGAAAAATTAGCATTTCAGGTACTGCAAAATCAAGAGAAGGTGGTGTAATGTATACCGATTATGCTTTGAAACAATTTTTTGAAATGGCAAAAAAACAAGCCTGGTTTAAAAACACAGTATTTGTTATAGTAGCCGATCATTGCGCCTCAAGTTCTGGAAAAACGGAATTACCAATGGATAAATATAGAATTCCTGCCTTTATTTATGCCCCTGGATTTATTCAACCACAAAAGATTGATAAATTAGTTTCGCAAATTGATGTAATGCCAACCGTTTTAGGTATTTTGAACTTTAAATACCAATCTAAATTTTTTGGAAAAGATGTTTTAAAAACAAATTATATACCAAGAGCTTTCATTGCAACCTATCAAGATTTAGGATATATAAAAAATGATGTTTTAACGATAATATCACCTATTAAAAAAACAAAACAGTTCGATTTAATTCAACAAAAAAACGAAGCATTAGGCAATGAATACAGTATCATCTTCGAAGAAAAACCGAAAACAAAAATAGATGTGAAATTAAAAAAAGAAACCATTGCTATCTATCAAACCGCTTCTCATATTCTAAAAACAAAAAAATATGAGAAAATTAAATAGGTAAAAATCTAATATAATTTATCCAACCGATACACCAATTAGTTTTCCTATACCGAAAGTAATAGCAGCAGCTAACAAGCCAAATAGCACTTGTCTAAAACCCGAATACCATACACTTTTACCTGTAAACAAGGTAATTATAGCACCTATTAAAAATAAACCAACAGCACTTAAAGCAGTACTAATAACTACTGCTTTCATTCCTCCGTAAAAGAAAAAAGGAAGTACTGGAATTATCGCACCAATGCCAAAAAGCACAAATGAAGTTATAGCCGCTTCCATAGCCGAGCCTTTTAAATCTTCTTTATTTATGCCTAATTCTTCTTTAATTAAAAATTGATGTACCAATTCTTTATTGGAAATAATATCAGTTGCCATTTGATTGGCTTGGTCTTGCGGTATGCCTTTAGACATATAAATTAAGGCTATTTCTTTTCGCTCGCCTTCAGGGTTAGCTTCTAATTCGTCCATTTCTAATTGCATTTGGTTTTCATACAATTCTTGAGAACTTTTAACCGAAATCCATTCGCCTAATGCCATAGATAATGCGCCTGCTAACAAACCAGCCATTCCTGCAAGTAATACTTCACTTTGTCCGCTTGTAGCACCTGCAATTCCCATTACTAAACTAAAATTGGAAACCAAACCGTCATTTCCTCCCAAAACAGCAGCTCTTAAGGCATTACCTCCTACAGAACGATGTCTTTTTTCAAAACGAGCTAAATTGGAACCAGAAACTTTAGTACTCGTATTTAATATGTTTTTTAATATTGTAACGTGAGCCGTATCGGAGATAGATTGTGCCGAACTGTATTTTTTTCTTGCACCTATAACTGAATTTGATATGCTTTTTTCAGTATCTAATAAAACACCTAAAACATAATCGTAACCAAAAATAGCTCCAATTTTATGTAATGTTTTGGCTCTAAATGAAGGCGAGGGCAAATCGGATTCCGTTAAATTATTTTTCTGAATAAAAGCTACAGCGTGACTGTGCTCAATTTCACTCATTTGTTTAAAAACTTCTGCAACCGCTTCCTCTTCTTCGTGTTCAGCAAGTATTTTATACAAATAACTGGCATCAATTTCTATTTGTATACTTTTTAAACTAATCATCTTTTGAAGTTTTAAGTTTATAATAATCCGTTGTATTTTCTAATGAACCATTCGGTACTTAAAGATACAACAATAATAATTAGTAACCACAAGAAATCAATTAAAGGTGAATTTTTAATTATAGTTTTTTCTACTGGCAAATAGGTGTTTTTTTGCAATAGCTTCTGAATTAACGCTTCCATTTGATTTGGAAAAATAAGTGTTCCATTATTCTGGTTAGCCAATTGTTGTAATTTGGCAACATCTGGATTTACAAATTGTTTTTCTACATCAAAATCTAAAACCTCAAAAGCACCATTATAACTTGCGTTACTCGTGTTTTCTTTTACTTGAAACGTATAATTTCCTGGTTCTAAACCATCAAAAAGGGCTTGATACCCATTATTTGCTTTTGAGAAATTGTAGTTTTTTATGGCCTTAGTAGCTTTGTTTATTAAAGTAATAGACAAATTTGCATTTTCTTCTAATTCATAACTTTTATTAAAATACTGTGCGAATATCTCTATTGTTTCTCCAGAATTATAAAAACTTTCGTGTTCAACCAAAAGTGATTTCTTAGCGGAATTAGTAGATAAATACTGAATAATCTTGTCAATAAACAGGTCGTATTTTTCGTAAGATTGATTTAATATAAAACTCTCCATACGCCATTTCCAAGAGTTTTCACCTAATAAATAGGCATTTCTATTACTGCCTTTTTCAGAAAAAGTTAAAATAGGATTTCCAACTTCAATACCATTTACCTTTCCTTTCAATAAGGTGTTTACATTTCCTTTCTCTGTAATTTTACCAAAAGGATTTTCTAATGGTGGAAATTGCGAAAACTGTATATCAGATTGTGCGAAAAGATTAAAATCGGATACAATTGAAGCTGTAAAATCTTCTTTTTTATTGGTTAATTTAAACACTAAATCGGATTGCATTTGATTTAATAAGTTAAAATCAGTCGCCATTCCTGTAACAATAAAAGTATTAATGTTTACGTTTTTGTTAGCTTCAAATAGTTTCTTAAAAGAAGCAGTTGGCTGATACAAAATCAATACGTTATATTTTTTTAAATCAGAAATTTCATTTGGTTTAACAATAGTTACTTTACGCTGTGCATTAGATTCAATAGCCCGTTTTATTGCACCTATATCTGGATGAGAAATATCGGATACAATTGCAATTTCTTTTTTCTGATCTAATACTTCTACTGCAAAGTTTTTAGTATTGTTATAATTGTTTTTTTCTTTTACAGATGAAGAAAGTACCGCTTTGTATTTTTGCAGTCCTACTCTATCCGCTTCTAATAAAATTTGAACCGATTGCACTTTGTTTTTCTTATCGAAATTTACAGTTTGACTGGTAACTTTTTTTCCGTTTTTTTCAATAGAAAAAGTAGTTGAAACAGATTTATTTCCATTGTATTGCAAAAATACTTCAACCGGAAATTTATTCTTTAAAAAGGCGTATTTATTCGCGTTAAGCTGATTGATTTTTAAATCGAATGTGGTAGTCGTATCACCTAAAACAACAGGAAAAACTGTAGTTGATTCTTGAAAACTATACACATAATCATTTCCAATAGTTTGATTTCCATCGGTTAATAAAACAACTGGATAAAACGTGTTTTTATGCAATTGCTTCAAATTAATAGCTACATCATCAATATTCGATTGATTTCCCTTGAAATCCAATGGTTTTTCAGCAAAAAAAGCAGCATCAAAAGTATACGTTTGAATGTCAAATTTTTCCTTTAAAGCTGCATTTGAAGTCAATTTTTCAACCCATTCTTTTTCAACATCAACAGCTTTTAATTCATTTATTGAACGCGAATTATCTGCTACAATAGCTAAAGGAATTTTATTTGTTTCTATTGATTTTCTGGCTATTATTGGATTAATTAGCAATAATAATAACGCGAAAACCGAAATAAAACGCAAAAAAGCCAATATCCAATTTGTTTTCTTTTGGATATTGGCTTTAAATATATATTGATAAAAAGCAACAACTCCAGAAATAATAACCGAAAGTAATATTAAAAGGATGGTGCTTGACGTCATTTTGAGTTTAAATGTTTATATGGTTAAAAGTTTAAAAGTCTTTATGGTTATGGATTAAGTTAATGTTATTTTATATTAGAAATTTGCGACTTATACAAACCATCAATTAGCATATTTACTTCAATTATTTTTTCTCTTATTAAAATGGATTGATTTTCATCTACATATTCAAAATCGCGACATAAAATAACTTGATTTAATAATTCTAATGAAGAACTGTAAGCAATTTCGGAAAATCTAGCTTTATCTTTCATAGAATTTCTTCCTGAACCTTCAGCTAGGTTTGATGCAATAGAAACAGAACATCTTCTCATTTGACTAGTTAATCCAAATAATTCGTCTTTTGGGAATTTTTTAGTTGTTGTAAATATCAACATTGCTAATTCTCTGCTTTTTTGCCAAGCAATCAACTTTTCAAAACTAAATATTCTCATTGAAATACTATTAAATTTATAAATTTCAAGCTAGATTCAACCCAAAACCTTTTAAACTTATAAACACTTAAACCTTTAAACCTTATTTACAATGCTATGTCAACATTCCCCCATCTACATTAATAACTTGTCCTGTAACGTAAGCGCTCATTTCAGAACTTAAGAAGACACACACGTTTGCAACATCTTCTGGCGTTCCACCACGTTTTAAAGGAATAGATTCTCTCCAACCTTTTACAACATCTTCGTTAAGTTTAGCTGTCATTTCAGTTTCAATGAAACCTGGAGCGATAGCATTACAACGAATATTACGTGAACCCAATTCTAACGCGATAGATTTTGTAAAACCAATCATACCTGCTTTAGATGCAGCGTAATTTGCTTGACCTGCATTTCCTTTTACTCCTACTACACTACTCATATTTACAATAGAACCAGCACGATTTTTAAGCATTACTTTTTGTACCGCTTTGGTCATATTAAATACCGATTTTAAGTTGATATTCATTACCGCATCAAAATCTTCTTCAGACATACGCATTAATAAATTATCTTTAGTAATCCCGGCGTTGTTTATTAAAATGTCGATATTTCCAAAATCAGCCATTACGTCATCTACTAATTTTTGCGCTTCGTTAAAATCTGCCGCATTCGATTTATATCCTTTAGATTGAATTCCTAAAGCATTTAATTCGTTTTCTAATGCTAACGCAGATTCTGCAGAAGAACTATATGTAAAGGCAACATTTGCTCCGTTTTGAGCAAAAACTTTAGCAATTCCGCTTCCAATTCCTCTACTTGCACCAGTAATAATGGCTACTTTTCCTTCTAATAATTTCATACTATTTTATTTAAATGATATACGTTCTTATAAAAGTCAAATATAATAATAATTTAAAGCAATAAAAATTTCTTTTACATTAAACCTTTTTGTTTATTTTTGGTCTAAACAGAATTAACCAAAACAAAAAGCCTATGAAAGCCTTCAAAATCTTACCATTTTTAGCAATTGCTATTTCAGTAGTTTCATGTAATGATTCTAATGAAGACAACTACACCGCTATAACAGAAACCTACCCTGCTGTTCAAGCAGAATTTGGAAATTCAGTTGATTTAAATAATTTAGCCAATTATGCGAACCAAACTGTTCCAGCCTATATTACTAAAGACAATAGTACCTTAAATCCTATTTCAAATAAAGGTGCTACTTTAGGAAGAGTTTTATTTTACGATAAAAAAATGTCTTCTAACAACACCGTATCTTGTTCAAGTTGTCACAAACAATCAGTTGCTTTTGGAGATGATTCCGTTGCGAGTACAGGTGTTAACGGAACTACTGGACGCCATTCCATGCGATTAATCAATACGCGTTTTGCCACAGAATCTAAATTCTTTTGGGACGAGCGTGCCGCATCTCTAGAAGTTCAAACTACTATGCCGATTAAAGACCACGGAGAAATGGGATTTAGTGGCACTAATGGCGATTTAAATTTTAACGCTTTAGTAACAAAATTAAGTGCTATAAATTATTACAAAGAGTTATTTAAATTTGTATATGGATCCGAAGAAATTACGGAAACTAAAATTCAATTTGCTTTAGCACAATTTATTAGAAGTATTCAATCCTTTGATTCTAAATATGATGTTGGACGTGCAGCTGCACCAAACGACGGAGCACCTTTTGCGAATTTCACAGCACAAGAAAATCAAGGAAAAAACTTGTTTTTAACACCTCCAACCTTTAATGCTTCTGGAGTCAGAACAGGTGGCGGAGTGGGTTGTGCCGGTTGTCATAGAGCGCCCGAATTTGATATCGATCCAAATACAGGAAATAATGGAATAATTGGAAGTATAAATAATACAGGTATAGATGTAACCAACACAAGAGCGCCTTCTTTACGTGATTTAGTAAAAGTAGATGGAACTACTAACGGACAAATGATGCATACGGGAGTAATTACTTCACTTCAACAAGCCATTGGTCATTATGGTACGATAAATATTGCACCAGGAAATACCAACTTAGATCCAAGATTAAGACCTGGTGGAAATGGACAACAATTAAATTTAACCGCAACTGAAGTTAATGCAGTTGTTGCCTTTTTAAGAACCTTGTCTGGTACAGATGTTTATACGAATTCCAAATGGTCTAACCCATTTAATTAAAACAAAAAAATCCCGCTTCGTAATAATTGAAGCGGGATTTTTTTATCTATTTATTTTTTAGAAAGCTACATTCCATTTTGGAAGTGTACCGTTGTCTTTTAGAAAACTTTGTAAAACAGTCGCTTCAACAAATGTTGGAATGCTTTTTGTTTTTCCTGTAAAAGTTTCATACCATACTACTTCTAAAGCTGTAATTTCTTCCTTTTTCATTTGTGCTGGCCAAGAATATTTTCTTCCTGTTTTAGCAAATTGATGTCCGTTTACAATTTTATCGTATAAACCACCACTTTTCACTTTCAACGTACCATCATTCTGGACAGTACCTGTTGAACCTACCATAATAAGTTGTTTTTCTTCGTTACTTGCATCAAATACTAAGAAAACACCACTTGCACCGTCAGGTGCATTACAAACCTCTTCTAAGTTCAAATCCGTTGTAAATAAAAAACTATTTGTTGATTTGTATTTTTTTAATTCTTTTTCCATTTTTATTTTATTTGCCACTCAGTCTGATTACTAAGTGAACTTGATTAGTATAAGTAATAAAAGCTCCATAAAAGGAGCTTTTATTATTATGTATTTTAAATACAGGAAATTATCCCATTATTTCTTTTACTTTTTTTCCAATTTCTGCTGGAGAATCTACAACGTGAATTCCACATTCTCTCATAATTCGTTTTTTAGCTTCTGCAGTATCATCTGCACCACCTACAATTGCACCTGCGTGACCCATTGTTCTTCCTTTTGGAGCGGTTTCACCAGCGATAAAACCAACAACTGGTTTACGATTACCATCTGCTTTTACCCATTTAGCAGCATCAGCTTCTAATTGACCACCAATTTCACCTATCATAATGATACATTCCGTTTCAGGGTCGTTCATTAATAATTCTACAGCTTGTTTAGTTGTAGTTCCAATAATTGGATCTCCACCAATACCAATTGCTGTAGTAATTCCTAAACCTTGTTTTACAACTTGGTCTGCAGCTTCGTAAGTTAATGTTCCTGATTTAGAAACAATACCAACTGTTCCTTTTTTGAATACGAAACCTGGCATAATACCAACTTTAGCTTCACCTGGAGTAATTACTCCCGGACAGTTAGGACCTACTAAACGACAGTCTTTACCTTGAATAAAATCATATGCTTTAATCATATCTGCCACTGGAATTCCTTCCGTGATACAAATAATTACTTTAATTCCTGCATCAGCAGCTTCCATAATCGCATCTGCAGCAAAAGCTGGCGGTACAAAAATGATTGAAGTATCTGCTCCAGCTGTTTTAACAGCATCTTTAACCGTATTAAAAACAGGTCTATCTAAATGCAATGTACCACCTTTACCTGGAGTTACACCACCTACTACATTTGTACCGTATTCAATCATTTGAGAAGCGTGAAACGTTCCTTCACTTCCTGTAAATCCTTGAACTATAATTTTTGAATTTTTATTTACTAAAACACTCATGAGGTTATTTGTTTTTTAAAAGTTGAGCAAAAATAAGTTTTTTGCCAGTAATAAATTAATTTTTTTATACTTTTTTTTCTACTATTTTGCTAATTTGGTATCCATTTGGTTTTTCAAACAAATAGATAGAAAGCGCTATTTTTATTTAGACGTGTTTTTCAAAGTTTCTAAAATCTCAGGAATACGTTTAATATTAGCCAATTGCTTTAATTTTTCGCGAGATTCCTCAATTGGTGTTCCAAAATAAGATTTTCCACCTTCAACAGATTTTGTTACTCCGGTTTGTCCCATAATTACAGCCTTCGCACCAATAGTTATACCGCTGGTGGTACCTACTTGACCCCAAAGCGTAACCTCATCTTCAATTATTACACAACCTGCAATTCCGGTTTGGGAAGCAATTAAACATTTTTTTCCAATAATGGTGTCGTGTCCTACATGAACCTGATTGTCAATTTTTGTACCTTCACCAATAGTAGTATCGCCTGTTACGCCTTTATCAATAGTACAAAGTGCACCAATTCCTACATTGCTTTCTATCACAACTCGTCCACCTGAAAGCAATTGATCAAAACCTTCTGCACGTTTTTTATAATAAAAAGCATCGGCACCTAAAATAGTTCCTGCATGTATAATTACGTTGTCACCAATTACAGTATTATCGTAAATGGAAACATTGGAATGAATCAAACAATTTTTACCAATTTGAACTTGATGTCCTATAAAACAATTGGGTTGAATTACAGTTCCTTCTCCAATAGTAGCTGTTTCTGAAATAGAAACATTTGAAAACTGAAAAGGTCGAAAATAGTTGGTTAAAATATTAAAGTCTCTAAAAGGATCATCCGAAATTAATAATGCTTTTCCTTCTGGGCATGTTACTTCTTTATTGATAAGTACAATTGTAGCTGCAGATTGCAACGCTTTATCGTAATATTTTGGATGGTCTACAAAAACAATATCGCCAGGTGTTACCACATGAATTTCATTCATACCATGAACTGGAAAATCATCCGCTCCAACATAGTTAGAATTGATGATTTCGGCAATTTGTTTTAATGTATGTGTTTTGTTAAATTTCATTTGTATTGTAAAAATCGAAAATAAAAAAAGTGAAAAGTTTCTACTTCTCACTTTTTGCATATTACTAAATTATACGCGCTCCATGTATTTTCCTGAAGCTGTATCAATTTTAATTTTATCACCCTCATTAATAAACAAAGGCACATTAATTGACGCTCCTGTTTCTACAGTTGCAGGTTTAGTAGCGTTTGTAGCTGTATTTCCTTTTAATCCTGGTTCGGTATAAGTAACTTCTAAAATTACAGAAGCTGCCATATCAACAGAAAGTGGTAAATCAGTTTCTGTATTGATTTGAATCATTACATTTTCGCCTTCTTTTAATAAATCTGGTGCATCTAAAATATTTCTATTTAGTGTTATTTGCTCAAAAGATTCGATATTCATAAAGTGAAAATCATTTCCTTCTGGATATAAAAATTGGTACGTTTGCGTTTCTACACGAACTACATCTATTTTATGTCCTGCAGAAAAGGTATTGTCTAATACTTTTCCGTTAGTTAATGATTTTAATTTTGTTCTTACAAACGCAGGGCCTTTACCTGGTTTTACGTGTAAGAATTCGATAATTTTATAAATGTCGTGGTTAAATTTAATACATAACCCATTTCTAATATCTGATGTACTTGCCATTTTATTTTGTTTTTATATAATATTTTTAATTTTTAAACGCTTCCAGTATACCCTTTCATGATTCCGCGAGAAGAATTTCTAATGAAATCTAAAATTTCATCTCTTTCTGGAGTCGCTTCCATTTCGGCTTCAATAATACTCATTGCTTGAGACGTATTGTAATTTTTTTGGTATAAAATTCGGTATATATCTTGAATTTCTCTTATTTTTTCTGTGGTAAACCCTCTTCTTCTTAATCCTACAGAATTAATACCTACATATGATAAAGGTTCTTTTGCTGCTTTTGAAAAAGGTGGCACATCTTTTCTTACTAAACTTCCACCAGAAACCATTGCGTGGTCGCCAATGGAGATAAATTGATGTACTGCAGCCAAACCACCAATTACAGCATATTGACCAACTGTAACATGCCCAGCTAACGCTACACCATTTACAATAATAGCATTGTCGCCAATCATGCAATCGTGTGCAATGTGTGCGGTTGCCATAATAAGGCAATTTTTACCAATTACTGTTTTTCCAGCCGCCACGGTACCTCTATTAATAGTAACACATTCTCTAATTGTAGAGTTATCACCTATTATTGCTAAAGAATCTTCACCACCAAACTTTAAATCTTGTGGTACAGCAGAAATGACTGCTCCTGGAAAAATATTACAATTTTTACCAATTCTTGCGCCTTCCATAATGGTTACGTTAGAGCCTATCCAAGTTCCTTCTCCAATTTCTACATTATTATGAATGGTAGTAAACGGATCGATAACTACATTTCTTGCAATTTTTGCTCCTGGATGAACGTATGCTAATGGTTGATTCATATATTTATATTTTATGTCTAAATAGTTAGAAGTCAATGATTACTTCTAAATATTACGTTTTTTATTTAATCGTTTTTAACTTTTACAATTTGCGCCATTAATTCAGCTTCCGAAACTAATTTTCCGTTGGCATACGCATAGGCTTGCATGTGGCAAATTCCTCTTCTAATTGGTGTAATTAATTCGCATTTAAATACAACAGTATCACCTGGTAACACTTTTTGCTTGAATTTTACATTATCTATTTTCATAAAGAAAGTTAGATAATTTTCTGGATCTGGTACCGTACTTAAAATTAAAATACCTCCCGTTTGTGCCATCGCTTCCACTTGTAATACACCAGGCATTACAGGTGCACCAGGAAAATGCCCTACAAAGAAAGGCTCGTTCATGGTTACGTTTTTCAAGCCCACTACATGAGTTTCAGATAACTCTAAAATTTTATCTACTAATAAGAATGGTGGTCTGTGTGGTAACAAATCCATAATTCCGTGGATATCAAGTACTGGATCCTTATGTAAATCATAAACTGGAATTTGGTTTTTCTCTTCCAATTTGATAATTTTTGAAACTTTTTTAGCAAATTGAGTGTTTACAAAATGCCCTGGTTTGTTTGCAATTACCTTTCCTTGAATTCTTCTTCCAATAAGAGACAAATCACCCACTATATCTAATAGTTTATGACGCGCTGCTTCGTTTGGATGATGTAACGTTAAGTTATCTAAAATTCCGTTTTCTTTAACCGAAATATGTTCTTTATTGAAGGCTTTCTTTAAATTACCCATAGTTTCTTCAGAAATTTCTTTATCTACGTAAACTATGGCATTATTTAAATCGCCACCTTTAATTAATCCGTTATTTAACAGTGCTTCTAATTCATGTAAAAAACTAAACGTTCTACAATCAGCTATTTCCGATTTAAAGTCAGAAATGTTTTTCATATTTGCATTTTGTGTTCCCAAAACTTTTGTACCAAAATCAACCATTGCTGTAACACAATACCCATCACTTGGAATAATAGTAATTTCGCTACCTGTAGCTTCGTCCAAATAAGAGATAACATCTTTTACAACGTATATTTTACGCTCTGCATCTTGTTCAACACAACCTACTTTTTCTAACGCTTCTACAAAATATTTTGAAGAACCATCCATAATAGGCAATTCAGAAGAATTTAATTCAATAATCACATTATCTAAATCACATCCTACTAAAGCGGCTAAAACATGCTCAGGTGTTTGAATCATGACACCTAATTTTTCTAAATTAGTACCACGTTGTGTATTTACTACATAATTGGCATCTGCTTCAATTATAGGACTTCCTTCTAAATCGACACGTACAAATGTAAAACCATTGTTTATGGGTGCAGGTTTAAAAGTCATTGTTACTTCCTGACCCGTATGAAGTCCGACACCTTTTAAAGAAATTTCGCTTTTTAGAGTTGTTTGTTTTAACATGATTTTATATATTATTCTTTTTTAATTCTTCTATTTCATTAACTATTTTAGGTAAATTTCTAAAGTGTACGAATGACTTTGCAAAATCGCCATAATTAAATGCTGGGCTACCTTGCACAACTTCTCCATCTTTTAAACTTTTTCCGATACCTGATTGGGCTTGAATTTTCACCCTATCGCCTATTGTAATATGTCCTGCAATTCCTACTTGGCCACCAATTAAACAATTTTTACCAATTTTAGTAGAACCCGCAATGCCCGTTTGAGCTGCAATAACCGTATTTTCTCCTATTTCTACATTATGTGCCACTTGAATTTGGTTGTCTAACTTCGCGCCTCTTCGGATATATGTAGTACCAAGTGTGGCTCTATCTACTGTAGAACATGAACCAATTTCTACATGGTCTTCGATAACAACATTTCCAATTTGTGGAATTTTAGCATACGAACCGTCTTCTTGTGGAGCAAAACCAAAACCATCAGAACCGATAATCGTTCCTGAGTGAATGGTAACATAATTGCCTATTTCCGATTCTGAATACACTCGTACACCTGCAAAAAACACACAATTATCGCCAATTGTAACATTGTCGCCAATAAAACTATTTGGATATATTTTTACATTATTTCCAATACGTACGTTTTTACCAATGTAGCAAAAACTGCCTAAATATAAATCGTCTCCATAGGTTACACCATCCGAAATAACAGAAGGTTGCTCTATACCCGATTTCATTAGTTTAATTTGATTGTAATATTCTAATAATTTTGAAAAAGAGCTGTACGCATCATCAACTTTAATTAATGTGGCTTTTACTTCATTTTCAAGCTCATACGATTTATTTACTATAACTATAGTGGCGTTTGTGCTATATAAATAATTGGAATACTTAGTGTTAGCTAAAAAAGTTAGCGAACCTTCTGTTCCTTCCTCTATTTTAGCTAATTTATATACTTCAGCATCTGGATTTCCGAAAACTTCTCCATCCAATATGCCTGCTATTTGTCCTGCTGTAAATTTCATCTGTGCAAAAATATAAAAATTAACCTTAATCTATCGCTTTCGGATAACAAATAAAATATTTGATTACCGTTTTTGACAATGCTTTTAAGTGCATTTGATCTGAGGCTTCCACTACATTTTCAATTGTTTTATCTTTTTTTAGAATTCTAATAGGCTCCGAAGACTTGCTATAGGCTTCGTTTTTCAGTTTGCCTTTGAATACAAAATACCCTACTTCATTTTCTGAAATAGCGTACTGTTTCATGTATTTTTCTTTTAGCTCTAAGAATTTGATTTTGTTTACTTTATCTTCGTTTAATTCAATCTTTAGTAGATTTCTATTGATCACCATTTTACTTAAAGAACTCAGTACAAAATCATCGTGAAATTGCCATTGCTTAATCGCACCTAACACATCGTAATCATCTAAATTAGAAAACGTATCTAAGATGGTTTTGTCTATTTGATTTAATTCAATTTTATTATTTAAAAAGAATAATAAAAACGGACTTCCAAATAACACATCACCTTTTGATGTAAGCTCTTTTGCTCGTTTTAATATCTTTGTCAATGTTAATTCTGCTACTACGCTGGTTTTATGCAAATACGCTTGCCAATACATCAATCGGCGCGCCATAAGAAACTTTTCTATAGAATAAATTCCTTTTTCTTCCATTACCAACACGTCGTCTTGTACGTTTAACATTTGAATTAATCGTTCGCTATTTACGTTTCCTTCATTGACACCCGTGTAAAAACTATCACGTTTTAGGTAATCCATACGATCCATATCTAACTGACTGGAAATCAATTGCAACATAAATTTTCTATGGTATTCGCCTTTAAAAACCTGAATGGCTAAAGCTAATTTTCCGTCAAATTCAGTATTTAGCTGCTCCATAAACAATAACGATAACTCTTCGTGATGCACTTCTTCCAATACACTATTTTCTAAGGCGTGACTAAAAGGCCCATGTCCTATGTCGTGTAATAAAATCGCTACATATAATGCATTTTCTTCTTCATCGGAAATGGCTACGCCCTTAAATTTAAGAGTTTGAACCGCCTTTTGCATAATATGCATACAGCCTAAAGCGTGATGAAAACGGGTATGATGTGCCCCTGGATAAACCAAATAAGACAAGCCCATTTGAGAAATACGACGCAAACGCTGAAAATACGGATGCTGAATTAAATCGTAAATTAGCGTATTGGGAATGGTAATAAAACCATAAATAGGATCGTTTAATATTTTTAATTTATTGATTTGGCTCACAATATATTTTTTTTTGAGTAACAAATGTAAGAAAAAAAGGGATAATTGAAAAGTAACTTATGAATAGTAAGTAGTAAAATTAGGTAAAACCCGACTTCTCAATTAAAAAATTTTCTATTATCCATGGTTTATGTATATTTTTTAAAAAAAGATAGGATTATCTAATTCTTTTATAGGTAATATTTTTTAAAATTCGTTTTAAATTTAAAGCTGGTTTGTATAAAATTTTAGCTGACTTAATCAAGTCTTTACTTAACTTTTCAGGTGTATTCGTACCAGAACCCTTAAGTGTGAGTGCAAATGTCCCTAATCGGTCTATTTTTACAATATTACCTTGTGATAATTGCTCACCGATTACATCACTCATGGCAATAAGCACACCATAGCAATCGGCAACACTAACTGTACAACGTCCTGCAACTATTTCTGCTAAATAGTCTAAATCGACTTCGCCTTTACTAACTGCACATGGATAATATTTTGTTTCAGGTGGTGATGCAATATTATTTTGTTTGGGTACTAATTTAAAATCTACAGCCATATTATTTTAATTATTAGGTTCTATATTCATTATTTCTGTACAGAAGCTAAACCATTTCTCTAGGGAAATTAAACTATTTCCCTAGGGAGTTTTTGTAATTACTGTACAGTACTCTATTTTATTATAAGTAAAAATACAAAATATATTGCTTTTAGTAAAACAATACCATAAGTAAATTTTAATAATAGCTTAATTTTTAAATTATAAATAAGTTTACATTTTTTAAACACAATCCTAGAGAAACGAATAACATCAATATTGAGGATTCAACTGGATCCAATCAATTTCAATTCGCGACAGTTGCAAACTTTGGATAATAATAAATTACGAGAAATAAATACGTTTTTTACTTTACCCATGTAGTACTTTTATAAGTCAATCGATCAATTAAATTCGTTTTATCATTAGATTTAGAAAAAATAATATTTTTAATTTTCCATCCGTTTATATTTTCTAATATAATTTTATCTGTCCATATTATTTTAGGGGTGCTTTCATATTCAAATTCTACTAAAACATCTGCTCTATTTTCCTTGAAAGTAATATTCTTAATGGAAAATTTAGAATACCCGTCTGGTAACGAACTAAACACACTTCCTTCAAGTAAAAAAGGTTTATCTGTTGGCGAATTGCTTTGTTTAATTCTGGCTTTATCTAATTCGGTGATATATCGAATATTCTTCATTTTATGTATTAGCTCTTGCGTAAACAATACGGTATCCAACTTTATTTCGTAAAATGGAGCTTTGTTTTCATAAAACGAATTGACTTTTTTAAAAATTTCATCTTGCGACTTTTCATCTGTTTTGCAATTGATAAATAACAGAAGTAAACTACTGAAAATAATACATTTAAATGCCTTCATTATGAGTGTTTTTTTTTTATTCAGTTGTTATTTTATATTCTGAAACTAGTAATATGTTTTGAAAGTAAAATTTCAAAATACATGTAACCAAGTAGGTTGCAAAATATTTATTTTTTATTTTGTTTTTGGAGCATTTTTGTTTCTCTAAACTCTTTAGCCTCAGGCGTTTTAAGTAATGTTACCTGACTACCTAAAGCGTTTACTTTTTGTTCGATAAGATCCCATGAAACGTTGAAAAAAGTAGAATTTTCATGTATTAGATTTACTTTATTACCAGCAAATGCAACATGCAATTCCCGTTCTAAACGAGTAACTTCTTCAGAAAAAATTAGTCCATGAACGTCAAAAGGAAAAGGTACTGCTGAACTTAATGAATTGATACTAGATAATGGTTTTAGACTTTTTGTTATTCCAATTTTATATATATTTTCACCAAAAGATCCAATATTAGAGACTATATAAACATAACCTACATCTGAATTTTTTACCAAAAGTTCCATTTTATCTTTACGAACACTGGCTTCTTTTATTTTAATTTCTAAATTTTTAAATTTTTTCTGTAATAAGACAAGCACGGATCCAGTGGACGTATTTAAATTAAGTTTTACATCTTCAATTTGGGTTTGATAACTGCTTAACTGCTTAACTGCTGTTTCATATTGACGTTGTATTCGATCTGATTCTTTTTGCTTTGCAGCTTGTGTTTTGGCTATTTCTCTCTCCTTTTGTTCTTTTAATTGAAATTCATATTCTAAAAACAATTCTTGTAATTTTAAATCTAAATATTCTTTTTGAATTTGAACTGCAGACTGCTCTGCAACTTTATTAATTAACTCAAACGATTTTTCAATACGCTCTTTTATTTGTACAACAGAATTCCAACTTACATTTGCAATTAACGCATTACATTCCGAGTTAAATGCTCGTAAAACTAGCTTCATAAAGTTTTTTGAATTGGCTTTTCCTTTTGACAAACTTCCATCTACAGACCAATTCACATTACATACAACAGCTTTTTCATCTCGAATTAATGCCTTTTGGTTTTCTAAAATTTTAAGCAACTCTGTTCTATAGGTTTCGGATTTTTCAAAGTCATAAAAGGGTTCATATAGTCCAAAATCAAAAACATCAAGCACTGCTTCATATGCATTTATTTCTTTTTCCAAATTGGATAAAACAGTTTGAGACTGTTTGTAATTATTTTCAAGAAGTTCAATTTTACGTTCAAGAGTTACAATTTCTTTCTTTTTTTCAACAACCACTGTATTTAACGATGACTCATTATTTCTTAAAGTTTCATTAAATTCATGTTCTTGACTTTTTAGGAGTTGTTGTTTTTTGAGCTCAATAGTTTTGAGTTCAAGCATTTTTGCTTTAAAATCTTCTTCAATTGCCAGTAGCGGCTTCGCTTTTTCTAATTGGAGCTCCATTTGTTTTATCTTCTCCAACTCATTTTTCTTTAAAAAATCGAAAATTCGCATGCGTTTTATGTTATATTAGTTTTTAGATTGGGGTCCGTTTTAGTTCAATTTAAAGTAATGAACTTGAGTTTTCAAACTTATAAAATAATTTACTTTGCGAGCTGTAGAATGTTTTCTACAAAAAAATCAGGAAGTAGTAATGTGATTTTAATAAAAACATTACAATTGTTATAAAAAAAAAGACTTCAAGTTGGTACTTAAAGTCTCTTTACAAAATTACGCTAAAAAAAAGTGTGCTTGTTAAGTTTTATACAACTATAGCTGGGGAAACTAATTATTGTATATGGTTGGGGCAAAACATGTTACAAATTTAAAAAAAAGTTATAACCCATAGTTATTATAAATGTTAAAACTTTTGTAGAATTTTTCCTACAAAAAGCAGCTATTTTGTAGCGTAAAGTTTGGATAGAAATAATTAAATTAATTATCTTTACCCAAGATTTGACGAATTAGTTACCTACAACTAGAAGTCTCTTTACAAAATTACGCTCGGAAATTAAGGTGCTACCTGATATTTTTGAGCTTTTTTTTTACATTAAATAGTTAATTTCTTAAAATTTTACACAATTTTTAAGAAAATTTACGTTTAACATATAGTAACTTGCACTTTTAAATTAGACATACGATGAACAATATAAAAATACTTTGGGTAGACGACGAAATTGACTTATTGAAGCCACATATCTTATTTTTAGAAAAGAAAAATTATGTTGTCACTACTTGCAATAACGGCCAAGATGCTATTGACTTATATAAGGAAACCGCTTTTGATGTGGTTTTTTTAGATGAAAATATGCCTGGACTTTCGGGTTTAGAAACGCTTTCGGAAATGAAAGAGTTTAAATCTTCTACACCTGTAATTATGATTACAAAAAGTGAGGAAGAATACATTATGGAAGAAGCCATTGGTAGTAAAATTGCCGATTACTTAATAAAACCCGTAAATCCGAATCAAATTTTATTGAGTTTAAAGAAAAACTTAGACCTTTCGCGTTTGATTTCTGAAAAAACTACGTTAGATTATCAGAAAGAATTTAGAAAAATCGCTATGGAAATGTCGATGGTAAATTCGTTTGATGAATGGGCGGAATTCTACAGAAAATTAGTGTATTGGGAAATCGAATTGGAAACCATTGAAGACCAAAACTTAATTCAAATATTAGAAAGCCAAAAAGCGGAAGCTAATTTGCAATTTGGAAAATTTATTGAACGCAATTACGAAGATTGGTTTGCTTCGCCTGTTCGCCAAGGCTCGAGTGACGAAAAAGCAGACAAACCGATTTTATCTCATAAATTATTTGGCGAATTGGTAGCGCCAGAAATTCGTAAGAAAGACAAACCTATTCTGTTTGTAGTGATAGATAACTTGCGTTTGGATCAATGGAAAATTTTCGAAAACATTGTATTCAATCATTACAAACCTGAAAAGGAAGTGAACTACTACTCTATTTTACCAACCGCTACACAATATGCAAGAAATGCTATTTTTTCTGGCTTATTGCCTTTAGAAATGGAAAAGAAGTTCCCGCAATATTGGAAAAACGATACCGATGAAGGTGGTAAAAATATGCACGAAGCTGATTTTTTAAACGAACAACTAAAACGTTTGGGTTTAAACATCAAGAGCGAATACTATAAAATTACCAATTTACGTGATGGAAAAAAACTTGTAGATAATTTTAAATCGTGTAAAAACAATGATTTAACTACTATTGTGTACAATTTTGTAGATATGTTATCGCACGCTAAAACCGAAATGGATGTGGTGAAAGAATTAGCGTCTAACGACAAAGCGTATCGTTCTTTAACACTAAGTTGGTTTAAAAATTCGCCTTTGTTAGAAATGATTCAGCAAGCACAACAAATGGGTTTTAAACTTATTATTACTACCGACCACGGAACGATTAATTGCAAAAATCCATCGAAAGTTATTGGCGATAAAAACACCAGTTTAAACTTACGTTACAAAACAGGAAGAAGCTTAACGTACGAAAGCAAAGATGTATATGCCGTAAAAGATCCTAAAAAAATTGGTTTACCAAGCATAAATATGACCAGTTCTTATATTTTTGCCAAAAGCGATTTCTTTTTGGCGTATGTAAACAATTTTAATCATTATGTTAGCTATTACAGAAATACGTATCAGCACGGAGGCGTTTCATTAGAAGAAATGATTATTCCGTGTATAGTTTTGAATCCTAAATAGAAAATAAATGGTGACTTCGAGTACCTCAGTCTCCATTAATTAAAAGAAAAAATGACTGCAACATTCACATTAGAAGAAATAAATAAAGTAGCGAAAGAAATTCTTGCTACACCTCGTTTAAAAAAAGTAATCACTTTTCACGCCACTATGGGAGTGGGTAAAACCACTTTAATTAAGGAATTAGTAAAAGAATTAGGCGTTGCAGGAAACTCAAGTAGTCCTACTTTTTCGTTAGTTAATGAATATTTATCCGATAGTGGAGAAACCATTTATCACTTTGATTTATATCGAATTAACTCTGAAATGGAAGCCTATGATATGGGAATTGACGAGTATTTTTATTCTGATAATTGGTGTTTTATAGAATGGCCTGAAAAAGTACCGCACTTATTGCCTTTAGACCACGCCTCAATTGTAATTAGACAATTACCCAACGGAAAAAGAGAATTGACATTGAAAAATGATTAAAATAGGGTTATCACTGTAAAAATTTCAAAATAATTTATTATATTTGATTATAATAATGCGAAACAAACTTTCGTCAATCTTGCCAATTTGGAATAAAAGTAGTTTGAAAGTTTCGCATATATACAAGTTAGCGGTCAGGCTAGCGCACAGAATAAACGAAGACATTATATGACAATGAAAACTATTATAACATCTATTTTGACTTTTTTAGGTTTAAGACAACCAACCGAAAAAAATAACGAAAAATTGAATAGTAACAGTAAACTAAAAATGGATATAAATAGTGGTTTCCAAATTGAAAATCCAAACATTTTTGTGCCTTGGAAAATTGACGAGAAAACATTTACTGATTTATTTAATGGAAAAGATTTAAAACACGTTACGACTGGTTATTATACTATGAAATGTAAATCGTTAGACAGTTTAAATTGTATGATTGGCTTTCATTTTGAGCCACGAAAAAATGGACAATTGAACGAACTCGAATTCTTCAGAATGAACTATGATAATCAACAAAAGTCTTTTGACGAATTTCAAAATTCTTTTACAAACGCTTTTGGAGAACCAACAAGCAAAACAAAAGGGAATGAAGGTTTTAGTAACTATCAATGGAGTTTAAACGATGTTCAAATCGTGCATTATGTTTTTGATAGATTTGGCCCAGAAGAACATATGAGAATAAAAAAACTAAAATAAATATAAATAGTTACCGACAATTAAACTTGAAGAAAGAAGCCCGAACCGCTAACAGGCGTTTAGCAAGATTGCGAATTTTGTAGTAAATTCACGTTTACATATCGCAAGAAATTTTATCTTTAACAGAAAATAATCGGTTCAGAATCCTTGCACCTCTTGAAGCTGGGAATCTTTGGTGGCAAGGCTCCAAAAAATCATTAAAAATTGAAACTTAATGTTTTTTATGTATTTTTGTTTAAAATAATAATTATATGAACTTAATTGAAAATCATAATAATGACATCTTTAATTTATGTAAAACACATAAAGTAAAATCTTTATATGCTTTTGGCTCTGTTTTAACCGACAAATTTAACAGCGAAAGTGATGTTGATTTAATTGTTGATTTTGAAAATCAGGATGTTTTAGATTATGGAGATAATTATTATAACTTAAAGTTTTCACTTGAAAACATTTTAGAAAGAAGTATTGATTTATTAGAAGAAAAAGCTATTAAAAACCCATATTTTAGAAAGATTTTAAATCAAAATAAAGTATTAATTTATGGATGATACTATAAAAACTTGGCTTTATGATATTTTAAGCTCAATAAATGAAATCGAAAGTTACTTTATTGAAACTCCAAAAATGTTTGAAATTTATCAAAATGATTTAAGAACCAAAAGAGCTGTTGAAAGAAACATCGAAATCATTGGAGAAGCAATGAGTCGAATTCTAAAAGAAAATAATGAAATAGAAATTTCAAACTCAAGAAAAATTGTTGATGTAAGAAATAGAATAATTCACGGATATGATTCAGTTTCAGATGATGTTATTTGGGGAATTGTAATCAGAAATCTACCTGTTTTACAAAATGAAGTAGAAAATCTATTGAACGAATAAAAGCACTATTCAGCAAAAGCAGTTCCTCGAAATTGTGAATTTTGTAGTAAATTCAAGTTTATTTCTCGCAAGAAATTTTATCTTTGATATAAATAAACGGTTCTGAAGCTGGCAAAATCGCTAAGCGCCGGAACGTTACCAGCAAGCTGATGAGCAACCTAAAAAAAATAACGCCTTTCCTAATAATTGGAATTCTTTCCATAGTCTTTGCTGTTTATAAATGGATTTATAATAGTAACGGATTAGATATGATATCTGTTTATTTACTATTAATTGTTGGAATAATTGTGCTTTTAGTTGACTTTGGATTTAGAAAGTGGTTGAAAACGTTTAAAAAAATAGCTTTTATAGAACTTATTATAATCGGAATATTGATTTCAGCCAATCAGTATAAATACAATAGAGTAAAAACTCTCGAAATCCCAATTGATTTGAGCAATCAATATATAACTATCATATACGGCGTAGACGGACAGCCTGATTTAGGAATAACGGACTTTACTTTGGCAAAAAACATAAAGATTCCCGATAATGGAATTTTAATGACTTCAACTGAATATGATATAGATTTACCCAAAACAAAAATTAAAACTACCGATGACGAATATTTTAAAACAAAAGAATCGAATATGACTTTTGGGCAATTTGGTGGAAAATTTAATTACAACAACAAAATTTATAGATTTAGAAGTTGGCAGTTTGGAGAAAAAGAAAATTGTTGTTCTCATACTGGAGAAGAAATGCAAATCTATACAGCAGAATTAAAGAAAGTGTTGAAAAATAAAGCCAGCAGGCAACAGCCATTTTGAGCTAGCTGGAATGTGGTAGAATTACCGTTTCGCAAGTATTTTTATCTTTAACAGAAAATAATCGGTTCCGAAGCTCGCAACTATTACAAGCCACAAAACCTCTCGTACTGAATTTTTCTATATCTCAAACCATTGTTTTTCTGCATTATTTAGCCGCTCACTTGTAACTTTATAGAAAATTACTTAATTTGGCTACAAAATAAAACAAGTATGTCCATTTATTCTCCGTTTTCAGCCAAACAATTGCTTCCTCAAGAAGAAAAATTGGAAATTGCCAAACACAAAAGTGAGTTGTTTATCGGTATTCCGAAAGAAACGTCTTACCAGGAACGTCGTATTTGTTTAACGCCCGATGCGGTGAGCTCATTGGTAAGTCACGGACACCGTGTAATGATTGAAAGCGGTGCAGGAAAAAACGCCAGTTTTACAGATAAAGAATATTCAGACGCAGGCGCAGAAGTAACACAAGATACTAAAAAAGTATTTTCTTGTCCGATACTTTTAAAAGTAGAACCGCCTACTTTAGAAGAAATAGAAATGATGAACTTAGAAGCCATTCTGATTTCAGCCATTCAATTAAAAACACAGAAAAAAGACTATTTTGAAGCGCTAACCAAAAAGAAAATCACCTCATTAGCGTTCGAGTTTATAAAAGATAGCGACGGTTCGTATCCAGCAGTAAAATCGTTAAGTGAAATTGCAGGAACCGCATCGGTATTAATTGCAGCCGAATTAATGATTAACAATAACGACGGTAAAGGGTTGCTTTTTGGAAACATAACGGGCGTTCCTCCTACAGAAGTTGTTATTTTAGGCGCAGGAACGGTTGCCGAATATGCCGTGCGAACTGCATTAAGTTTAGGAGCCAACGTAAAAGTATTTGATAATTCTATTACGAAATTACGTCGATTACAAAATACACTAAATCAAAGAATATTTACTTCTACCATTCACGATAAAGCCCTTTTAAAAGCCTTACGAAGATGTGATGTGGCTATTGGCGCCTTAAAAGGGGAAAACAGAACACCTATTGTAGTTACTGAAACAATGGTAGAATATATGAAAAAAGGAGCCGTAATTGTTGATGTAAGTATTGATACCGGTGGTTGTTTTGAAACCTCAGAAATTACCACGCACGAACACCCTACCTTTATAAAAAACAATGTCATTCATTATTGTGTGCCAAATATTCCTTCACGCTATTCTAAAACAGCCAGTATTTCAATTAGTAATATTATCACGCCAACGTTAATAAATATTGCTGAAGATGGTGGTATTGAAACGGCTATTCGTTGCAATAAAGGATTGAAAAATGGGATTTATTTTTACCACGGAATTTTAACCAATAAATCTATTGCGGATTGGTTTAATTTAGAGCATAGAGACATCAATTTAATTGTTTTTTAATTCAATTACCCATTACAAAATGACATCTAAAAACATTTCTAATGCTTTACTTCGCACGCTGTTTATTCTTGCAGGCATTGTGTTTTTGGGCTATATTATTGGAGTAATTTCGTCGGTACTACTTTATGTCATTGTAGCGATTTTATTAAGTTTTGTGGCACAACCAATTTCTGATTTTTTACAAAAAAAGTTGCGCTTTCCTCCTATTTTGGCTATTATCGTGTCTTTAACACTTTTTATTGTTTTAGCGTTTGGCATCATGTTATTGTTTGTGCCTTTAATAGTTAGTCAGAGTAAAAATTTAGCGTTACTTGATATGGTGGCGTTAGAAAAAAATTCTGTATTATTCCTCAATCAAGTCGATGTTTGGTTACAAACCTATGACATTCAGTATAAAAAATTAATAGACATTCAGAAGATTACTCAATCGTTCAATTTTAATTTTATTACCGATATATTGAATTCGATAATTGGTTCCATAGGAAATTTTGGAATGGCTATTTTCTCGATATTTTTTATTTGTTTCTTTTTATTGAAAGATCAAAAACTTATTACAACAAATTTACGTGCTGTTTTACCTGCAAACCACAGATGGCGTATTTTAGCTTCGCTTTTGCGTATAAAAAATATGCTATCTAAATATACCATTGGCTTATTAACACAGCTATTATTGGTATTTGTAATGTACTTAATTGTCTTGTTAATTTTTGGTGTAGAAAATGCGTTTATTATTGCGTTTTTAGGCGCTATTTTAAACATTATACCTTATATCGGACCTATAATAGCTTTAGTAATGACGGCGTTTTTAACCATATTGGGGCACATTCACGAAGATTTTCAATTGGTAGTTATGCCTACCACTTTATATGTTATTATTGGTTATTTTATTGTGCAACTTATTGATAATAATGTAAGCCAACCCATTATTTTTTCTAAAAGCACGAATTCGCATCCTTTAGAAATCTTTTTGGTAACACTAATTTCTGGAACGCTATTAGGAATAGTGGGAATGATTATTGCCATTCCAGTATACACGGCTTTAAAAGTGGTACTGAAAGAATTTTATCCTAAAAGTACATTTATTCAAATTGTAACCAAAGGTTTATAATGCAGCTATCACTTCTTTCCGCCGAAATTCAAGAATTTATTAATTCGTCTTTACAAGCCAATATTTCAAAATTAGCGTTATCCAAAAACCCTTTTCCTGAATTAGATTGGAAAGAAATAATCAATCAAATTGTATCTAAAAACAAATCACAACACAAACTTCCAACTTGGTTTAACACGGATAACATTTACTATCCGGCAAGTATTTCCATAGAGCAAACGTCTTCTGAGACAACTGCTAAATACAAATCGGAATTAATTTCTGGCACCTCGCTAATTGACTTAACCGGTGGTTTTGGCGTAGATGATTATTATTTTTCGAAAAAATTTGAGCGTGTTATTCATTGTGAAAAAAACGCGGCACTTTCAGAAATGGTACAGCACAATTATGGTGTGTTGAACGTAAATAACATTACTTGTTTGGCACAAAATAGTACAGAAGTAATTGAACAATCTGAAAATGCTTTCGATTGGATTTATATTGATCCAAGCAGACGAAGTGATGTGAAAGGTAAAGTGTTTTTACTTAAAGATTGCTTGCCAAATGTTCCTGAAAATTTGAGTTTGTATTTTTCTAAAAGTCAGTCTATTTTAATTAAAACAGCACCATTATTAGATATTACCGCAGGTTGTATGGAATTGGAAAACATAAAATCCATTCATATCGTAGCCATTGAAAACGAAGTAAAAGAAATTCTATGGCTTTTAGAAAAAGGTTATGATGCTGAAATTGAAGTTAATGCCGTAAACATTCAAAAGGAAAAAACAGATTGTAATGCTTTTATTTTAGGTGAACATACGCCTGCTCGCTTTAGTTTACCACAAGAATTTTTATATGAACCAAATGCGCCATTACTTAAATCTGGAGGTGTAGATTATTTGTGCGATGCGCTGCATATTTCTAAATTACATCCGCATTCGCATTTATTTACCCATTCGGAATTAGTAGATTTTCCAGGTAGACGATTTAGTATTAATGAAGTGATTCCGTTTAAAAAAGAAAATCTTAAAAAGCAACTTGAAGGTAAGAAGATGAATATTACCACTCGTAATTTCCCTTTAACCGTTGAAGAAATTAGAAAAAAATATAAAATTGCAGACGGTGGCACTGTTTATGCTTTTTTTACCACCAACATAAATAACGAAAAAATTGTATTAATTTGCACAAAAATTTAGATATGAAATCGCCACAAACAAACTCGTTTGCTTGCAAACACCAATGAAAATAAAGCGATACCATATTACCTTAAAAAAACAATAAATATTTAAATATGAAAACCTTAAAAATAACTGTTTTACTTTTTTTAACTCAATTTATGTTTTCACAAGACAAACCTTGCGAATATGAAATTGACGTAGCCACTGATACCAGTAGCACTCGTGTTTTAAAAGATAAAATTATAGATGAAAGTGTATTTGGAAATACTACATCATTTTTAACTTTTAAGCTTTTTAATGTAGATGGTTTTATAGGTTTGAATTTTCAATACTTACAAAAAAGTAAAGACTTCTTAACTCCAATTTGCATTGATAAAAACACAAAAATATATTTAGAAATGGCGAATGGCAAACAAGTGAAACTTATCAATTCTTTAGATACTGAAACGTGTAACGACTTGCAATACGACAATGTAAATAAAAACAACCTGCGAATTTTGTCTGGTTTCTTTTATTTTACTCCTGAAAATTTTGAAGATTTAAAAACGTCAAAAGTGTATTTAATTAAAATTGCAGCAGCAACAGGTGATGTAAATTTTGTAATTAAACCAGAGTTAAAATCGGAAATTTATAAAGACACTTCTAATCCTGATACTTATTTTATAAATAACCTCAACTGTATGGGGATTTAATCAACGGTTAAGCTTCTTGATTTTGATTTAAAGTTGTTTTTAAGAACAAAAAACCAACGATTCCCGCTATTAAAGAAGAAAATACGATGATTAATTTCGTGTTATTAATAATTATTGGGTTTTCAAACGCTAAAAGTGTAATAAAAATAGACATTGTAAAGCCAATTCCACCCAAGAAACCCACTCCTAACACAGATTTCCAATTCATATCGCTTGGAAGCGTACACCATCCTATTTTAACGGTTAAAAAAGTAAGTAAAAATATACCAATAGGTTTTCCTATAACCAATCCCAACGCAACGCCTAAACTATAGTTTTCCGTAACAACTTCAGCTAAATTACCATTCATTACAATAGCGGTATTCGCTAAGGCAAAAATTGGCAAGATTATAAATGCTACAGGTTTATGTAAAATATGTTGTAAAATGTAGGATGTAGATTTAGTTCCACCATTTCCAAACGGAATAGCAAAAGCTAATAGCACACCTGTAATTGTGGCGTGTACACCTGAATGCAGCATAAAATACCACATAAAAACCCCACCAATTAAATATGGAAGTAGGTTTTTAACTTTAAAATATTTACCCAAAACGTAAAGGAATACAAATATGCCTAAAGCGATGGCTAAATTACTCCACAAAATGGTTTTCGTATAAAAAATGGCGATAATTAATATGGCTCCTAAATCGTCAATAACGGCTAAAGCAGTTAAAAATATTTTTAATGACAAAGGCACACGATTTCCTAACAACGATAAAATTCCAATAGCAAAAGCTATATCAGTTGCCATAGGTATTCCTGCACCTGATTGTGTAGCTGTACCAAAATTAAATACTAAATATATTCCCGCAGGAATTGCCATTCCACCAATAGCCGCAAATATGGGTAATAAGGCGTCTTTAATGTTTGACAATTCGCCTTGATAAATTTCTCGTTCTAATTCTAATCCAATTAATAGAAAGAAAATGGTCATTAAGCCATCGTTAATCCAATATTCTAAAGGTTTACCTGAAAATTCGGTTAACCAAAAATGGTGGTAACTTTCTCCAAATGCTGAATTAGCAAGTAGTAAAGAAGTAATTGTACAAAGTAATAAAACAAAACCGCCTAATTTTTCGCTTTCAAAAAAATCTTTAAATAATTGCGTTAGTTTCATATAGGTATAATTAAATTAAATGCGGTAAAACATACTATTTATACTGCAAAAATACTGAATTTCAAGCTATTTTGTGCTGTAAACATTGGAAATTCGTATGATTAAAAACAAAAAGCCCAAGTAACTTTCGCTACTCGGGCTTTTAAAACAAATTAACTTTTGCTAATATTATTAACTATTAGCCACGTGAAATTCTATTAATCCGTCTATTGGACGTCTTAATACATTCC
>NZ_JBEIET010000001.1:0-67930 GCF_040382755.1 Flavobacterium sp. | reverse complement strand
TGCTGCCTCACTGGCTACTTGAGCATATGTTGGTGGACTCAATCGTGCTTGTGCAAATTTCATTGCAGTTGCCATAAACTCAGCATTTTTAGAAACCACACAACCAATTCTTGCACCACACATACTAAATCTTTTCGAAACTGAATCAATCATAATCGCGTGTTGCTCTAAACCAGGAACGTTTAATACCGAATAATGTTTTAATCCGTCATAGGTAAATTCTCTATATACTTCATCTGCAATTAAAAACAAATCGTGTTTTTTTACAATTTCAGCCAATTTGTTTATTTCCGCTTCAGAATATAAATATCCTGTTGGATTACCAGGATTACAAATCATTATGGCTTTAGTTTTTGGCGTAATTAGTTTTTCAAAAGCTTCCATTGGAGGCAATGCAAAACCAGTTTCAATTCCCGAAATTACAGGAACCACTTTTACACCACTTGCTGTAGCAAAACCATTATAATTGGCATAAAATGGTTCTGGAATAATTACTTCATCACCATTGTCTAAAGTAGAACCTAAAGCAAACATAAGTGCTTCAGAGCCACCTGTGGTAATGATAATATCTTTTGTATCTACAGGTAAACCTTGATTTTTATAATAGGCAGAAAGTTTGGTTCTATAGCTTTCAAATCCAGCACTATGACTGTATTCTAATACTTTTATATCGAAGTTTTTTACAGCTTGTAACGCTACTTCAGGTGTTTTAATGTCGGGCTGACCAATGTTTAAATGGTACACTTTTGTTCCACGTTTTTTAGCGCCTTCTGCATAAGGAACTAATTTTCTAATTGGCGATTCAGGCATTTGAATCCCTTTGTTTGAAATTTTTGGCATAGCTATAATTTTTGCTATGCAAAAGTGCGAAAAAAATAGGATTCAATAACAAAAATTTGAGAAAAAATAACAACTAAAATGAATTCGTTTTTGGAAATTAGATTTTAAATGTCAAATCGTTTTCTGTTTAGAAGTGCTAAAAAAACCCTAACATCTAATAATTAAGAAGTTAGGGTTTCTATTGTAGCGAAAACGGGAGTTGAACCCGTGACCTCAGGGTTATGAATCCTGCGCTCTAACCAACTGAGCTATCTCGCCATTAAATATTTTTGCATTTCTCAATGCGGGTGCAAATATATAAATAATTACTTTCTTTCCAAAAAATAAATCGAAATTTTACAATTAAAAATTTGTTATAAAAAATAATGTAAATAATAGTTGTGGTATCATATTTTTTTATATTTTGCTAAAAATTTATAGATTCAATTATGAAGCCAAAAGTTAAGTACGAATTAGAGTTTCCAATACACTCGTCACCACAATTACTATATCAATATATTATTACGCCATCTGGTTTGTCTGAATGGTTTTCTGATAATGTAAATTCACGTGGAGAATACTATACTTTTATTTGGGATGACTCGGAAGAAAATGCCAAATTGGTTTCTAAAAAAACAGGTGAAAAAGTAAAATTCAAATGGTTAGATGAAGATGGTAAAGACACTGAATATTACTTCGAACTTAAAATTCAAGTCGATGAAATTACTAATGATGTTTCTTTAATTGTTGTCGATTTTTCTGAAGAAGACGAATTAGCTGAAAATCAATTGTTGTGGGAAAGTTTGGTTTCCGATTTAAAACACGTAATTGGTTCGGTTTAATTTTAATAAATAAGTATATTTGTTCCCGCTATAAAAGGCGGGACTTTTTTTTATGATTAATTGTAACGGAAACATACAGAACTCCAGTAATTTCGAAATCGAAAACAATAGAGGATTCCTTTTTGGGGATGCTATTTTTGAAACCATTAAAGTAAACGGAACTAAAATATTATTTTTAGAAGAACACTATTTGCGTTTAATGGCTTCGATGCGAATTTGCAGAATGGAAATCCCAATGAATTTTACAATGGAATTTATGGAAGAAGAAATTCTGAAACTAATTGCATTACAGGCGAATAAAGTTAGTAATAGAATTCGTTTTTCTGTTTTTAGAAACGCTGAAGGCTTTTATCATCCTACTTCAAACGATGTGCAATTTATTATTACGTGTTCTGAATTAGCTTCTGATACTTATACTTTTTCTGCCACAAAATATGAAGTGGAATTGTTTAAAGATTTTTATGTTTCCAAACATTTATTGGCTACACTAAAAACCAATAATAAAATGATTAATGTGGTGGCGAGTATCTTTGCAAAGGAAAACGGATTTGAAAATTGTTTATTAATTAACGAAGATAAAAATGTTGTAGAAGCTACAAATGGCAATATTTTTATGAAAATGGGCAATCAAATAATTACACCTCTCACTTCGGATGGTTGTTTAAATGGCATTATGCGCAAGCAAGTCATTGCAATTGTTGCTAAAATGGAAGGAATTGAAATGATAGAAAAAAGCATTTCACCTTTTGATTTGCAAAAAGCAGATGAATTATTTATTTCAAATGTCATTACAGGAATTCAGCCTATTACAAAATACCGTAAAAAAGAATTTACTTCAGTAGTAGCTAAAGAAATAACAGGTTTATTAAATGCTTTAATTAATTAAGCGTAGGATTTTCTGGCGAATTAGAAAAGTAAATATATTCGCCACCAATTTCATTTAATTTTTCTTTCCAAAAATTTTGGCTGTTTTTACTTATGATTTTGTGTTGCAAATCGTTTTCAACAATTATCCAAGAATTGTCATCCAATTCTTCGGCTAATTGATTGGTTTCCCATCCGCTATATCCTAAGAAAAAACGAATATTTTCTTTAGATAATTTTCCATCGTTAATGAGAAGTTTTGTAGTTTCAAAATTACCTCCCCAGTATAAACCATAAGCGATTTCAATACTATCTGGAATAAGTTCAGGTACGTTATGCAAAAAATATAAATTATCTTGCTCCACAGGTCCGCCATTGTAAATCATAAAATTCGCATTAATTTCTGGAATCAAATCATTTATGGAATAGGAGAGCGGCTTATTCAGTATAAAGCCCACACTACCATCATTTGAATGTTCTGTTAGTAAAATTACAGATCTATTGAAAGACATATCATTTAATATGGTTGGTTCTGCAATTAGTAAACAACCTTTTTTAGGTAACAATGAAGTCATAAGCCATTTAATTTTAATTGAAATTAAGAAAAATAATTTAATTGAACAAATTATCCAGTTTAATATTACATTATTAAATGTATGTAAATTATTGAAATAAAAAAAACCTCTTAGAAACTAAGAGGTTTTCAAATAAATAAAAAGTATTTATTATTTGTTTACTGATCCATCTAAGTCAGCACCAGCTTTGAATTTTACTACATTTTTTGCAGCAATTTTGATAGTTTTTCCAGTTTGAGGATTTCTTCCATCTCTAGCCGCTCTTTTAGAGATTGACCAAGATCCGAAACCTACTAAAGAAACTCTACCACCTTTTTTTAATGTACCTTCTACACTTCCTAAAAATGATTCTAAAGCTAATTTAGCTGCTGCTTTTGTAATTCCAGCTGCTGCTGCCATTGCATCGATTAATTCTGATTTGTTCATAATTGATAGTTTTAAAATGATTATACATAATTTTGTTATACAAATTTAAATGTATCATTAAACTACGCAAGCATTTACAGCTATTTTTGCTTAAAATGTTAATAAATTATAGCAAATGTTAATAACGTGGCCTATTTTGACCCATTTTTAGCACTTAAACTCACTTAACATAGGCATCCGCACCAATTGAAGTCCCATTTAAAAGCTCGTGAATTTGCATTTTCTTTTTACCAGGAAATTGCAAACTATCAATTTGTATGAAACCATTAGAAACTGCAATTTTCATTTCCTTTTTTCCAGAAATAATTTGACCTATAGTATAGGTATGTGTTGCTTCTATAAAAGTAGTGTCGTATATTTTAACATTCCACTCATTTTCTCCATCTTTAATATATGTCCAAGCGGCAGGATAAGGACACAAACCTCTAATTTGATTGTAAATTTGTTTTCCTGGTTTCAACCAATCAATTTTACAATTGTCTTTATTTAGTTTATACGCCGTTTTTAATTCTGAATTTTCGGATTGAATGGTAGTTTCCACTTTTCCGTTTTGTATTAAATGCAACGTCTCTATTACAGTATCGCATCCTAAATGCATTAATTTGTCGTGAAGCTGACCCACGTTTTCATTTTCATCAATTGCTACCTTATGATTCAAAATCATAGCACCCGTATCAATTTTATCGTCAATAAAAAAAGTAGTTACACCAGTTTCTGTTTCACCATTAATAATTGCCCAATTTATTGGAGCGGCTCCTCTATAATTAGGTAACAAAGATGCGTGCAGATTAAACGTACCATACTTAGGCATTTTCCAAACTACTTCTGGTAGCATTCTAAACGCTACAACAATTTGCAAATTGGCAGCATAACTGGCTAATTCTTCTAAGAAATCTTCGCTTTTTAAATTGGTAGGTTGTAAAATCGGAATGTTTTTTTCTAATGCATAGGTTTTTACCGCACTAACTGAAACTTTCTGTCCACGTCCTGCAGGTTTGTCTGGCGCCGTAATAACAGCAGCTATTTCAAACTCACTTTTATATAGTGTATCAAGAATGCCAACTGCAAAGTCGGGCGTTCCCATAAATATGATTTTTAATTTATCCATTATAGTAATCGTTAAGAAAATGTATGTTTACTTAATTTGGTATTGATTATTCGTATTTATAAAAACAATATCATTTTCAAGTAAGTTTTGTAGGGCAAAGATAATTTCTTCTGACGAAAAATGTAGTACGTTTTCTATTTCATTTGAAGAAAGTGCACCTTTATGTAATAGAGTCTGAATTTGCTCTAAAACCGATTTAGGTACTACTTTGTTTTTTGAGGTACAATATGAACAAATGCCACAGGTTTTTGGATTTTCTTCTCCAAAATAAGTCGAAATTAAAACCGATTTACAAGTAGTGGTATCTAAAACAAAATGAAGCATCTGTTTGAATTGCTCTATTTTAATATGATTTTGTTGCTCTAATACTTTAACGACACGGTTAATGGTATAACTGTCTTCGCGTGGTTCGTTGTAAAGAATAGAAATGTCATTGCTTTGCAGTTTCAATTCAATTAGTTCTTGTGCTTGTAATTTGTTTAAAACGGCAATTACTTGTTCTTCGGTTTTTCCCGATTTGTTAGCAAGTAATGCGGTGTTAATTTGAGTAACTTGTTCAAAAACACCAGTATAATTTCGTAAAATCGTTTCTATAATTAAAGCTTCTTTAGTATTTAAACTGCAATATCGAATGACTTCTCGACTTTCAATATTAAACTGTAAACTGGCTTTATTGCTTATAAAATTTTGAAGCGTAATAATTCCTTGTCTATCGAGAAATTGCAAACACGCAAATGTTTTGGTTACCGATATATTAAATTTCAAACAAAATTGATTTAAATTTAAGTAAAAAACCTCTTGAAATCCTTCTCCGTAGGCAATTTGAAACTGGTTGTTTAAATTTTTATACACCAAATGCAAAAATTCTTTATGTGGCAATTGTGCGGTATATTGTTGCAACCTACTTTCAAAATCGATTGCTGGAGTTAATAGCAGGGCATAAGACGTTTCGCCATTTCTTCCCGCTCTACCGGCTTCTTGATAGTAATTTTCAATATTATCTGGAAGATGCAAATGCACTACTGTTTTAACATTTGGTTTGTCAATTCCCATTCCAAAGGCATTTGTGGCGACTATAATTTTGGCTTTTTCGTCTAACCAAAGTTGCATATTTTTATCCTTTTCTTTGCCTGATAATCCGCCGTGATAATAGGTTGCAGTAAAACCAAAATCTGTAACCATTTTACTGATTTCTATACACGATTTTCTGTTTTTTACATATAGTATTGAGGGTTCCGGATTTTTTAAGAAAATTTGTTTCAGTTTTCCAAGTTGGTTTTCGGTTTTAATTATATGATATCCTAAATTCTCTCGAGAAAAGGAATTTTTAAAAACAACCGGATTTTTTAATTGTAAAAGCGTACAAATATCTTCTTGAACTCTTGGTGTAGCTGTAGCAGTTAACGCAATAAACGGCACTGAAAAGTAGTCTTTTAACGCTGAAATTTTCAAATAAGCAGGTCTAAAATCGTGTCCCCATTGACTAATACAATGTGCTTCGTCAATCGCAATTAAATTTATATTTAAATTTTTAATTCGTTCTAAAACCCAATCTTGCTGCAGGCGTTCGGGTGAAATATATAACAATTTATAATTCCCAAAGACACAATTGTCTAATAAATTATTGGTTTCTTCAGCAGATATTCCGCCCGTTAAGGCAATGGCTTTAATGTTTTTATTTTTTAAATTTTCAACCTGATCTTTCATTAAGGCAACAAGTGGCGAAATGACCAAACAAATTCCGGGTTTAAGTAAAGCAGGTATTTGAAAACAAATTGATTTTCCACCGCCAGTTGGTAACAAAGCAAAAGTATCTTCACCACGTAAAATAGTCTGGATAATTTCTTCTTGTGTGGGTCTAAAAGCACTGTGTTTCCAGTACGCTTTTAAAACATCTAACGGTTGATTCATTAAAAATGAATTAGTCTTTTATGTGATTGATAATAAATTGAAAGCGTTCTTCTACAGACGTTTTTGGTACTTCGTGTAGTTCATATCCATATTTTGTATAGGTATCTACCAAATAATTATGAATTTTTGATGCTTCTTCATAACTTTCATAACGTTCGGCATCGCTGGTGTATATTTCTTCCCAAGGTGGTAATAAAAAAACTTTGTCGTATTTATAGGTTTCGCAAGCGGCTACAAATTCAGCAGGGTAGGAGTCGCCTATAAAATCCATATACGCCACCACATCTGGAATACCTCTATCAATAAAAACAGGTTTTTCTTCGTTTACGGCGTTTTGATATTGTTTAATTCTTCCTTCTAAAAGGCGTTCGCTAAACAACATCGGATTTTCCAAAAACAAATAATCAACACCTTCTTCTCGGGCTTTTAAAATTACTTCTCTTGAAATTTCAGGATAACAAATGTGTCCTTCGGCTTCTAAGTGATTAATTAAGGTGGTTTTTCCAGAACTTGGACCGCCAATAAGGAGTATAATTTTTTTATTCATTTTAAGGCTTTAAAAGTCAAATGTACTATCATTTTTTATATTTTGAAAATCTTAATTATTTAAATTTTCAAATCAAACATTATAAACGTATATTTGTTTTTTATTATTAAATTAAAATGAATAAAGAAACCGAAGATTTTTACATTAGACTTAAATCTGAATTAGAAGAATCAACCACTTGGCCTGCTGTGTATTTATACAAATTTATTGTACCAACAAATGCTACAAATGTGAATACAGTTGAAAATGCCTTTAATAATATGGGCGCCGTTATAAAAACACACGCTTCTAAAACAGGAAAATATACCAGTATTTCAATTAACGTTACGATGCAAAACGCAGATAAAGTGATTGAAAAATACCAAGAATTAGCAACAATTGAAGGAATTATTTCATTATAAATATGGCATACAACAACGAAGAATCAATTAATTATTTAGAATATAATTCGCAACGGGAACATTTAATTATTCCTGAATACGGACGATATGTACAAAAATTAATCAACCAAATTACCGCTATCGAAGATAGAGAAAAGCGAAACAAAGGTGCGCGTTATGTAATTTCGGTATTGGGAAATTTGAATCCGCATTTACGTGATGTGCCAGATTTTCAGCACAAACTATGGGATCAATTGTTTATTATGTCTGATTTTAAATTAGATATTGATTCACCATTTCCTATTCCTACAAGAGAAGTAGTGCAATTGAAACCAGAACGTTTAACGTATCCACAAAACTTTCCAAAATACCGTTTTTACGGAAACAACATCAAATATATGATTGATGTAGCACGTAAATGGGAGGAAGGCGAATTGAAAAATGCTTTAATCATTGTGATTGCCAATCATATGAAAAAATGTTTTTTAAGCTGGAATAAAGATACGGTTACAGACGAAGTTATTTTTAATCATTTATTAGAATTATCTAATGGCGAATTAAACTTAACATCAATGAAAGAAGAGCTTTCTACGTCGCAAAACTTATTAAAAGTAAATAAAAAACAGTCGAATAAAACGCAGTTTTTTACTAAGAATGATTCGCATACAAATACGAACAGAAACGCGAACAGACCACCGTCTAATCAAAACAAACCGCAATTGAATAGAAATTCAAATGCAAAACCACATACACCAGATAATACAAAAGCCAATTTAAATAACCCAAATTACAAAGGCGGAAAAAATTTTAAACCAAAAAATAATCCAAATAATACAATATAAATGGGAACATTCAAAATTGAAGGCGGAACGCCCTTAAAAGGAAATGTGCAACCACAAGGTGCAAAAAACGAAGCATTACAGGTTTTATGTCCTGTGTTGTTAACCTCAGAAAAAGTTAGAGTAACTAACATTCCTGATATTATTGATGTAAACAAACTAATTACCTTATTAGGTAACTTAGGCGTTAAAATTCAGAAAAACGGACCTGGCGATTATACGTTTCAAGCAGACGATGTAAATGTGGGGTATTTAGAAACAGAGGCCTTTAAAAAAGAAGGTGGAAGTTTACGTGGCTCTATTATGATTGTAGGACCTTTATTGGCTCGATTTGGAAAAGGATTTATTCCAAAACCAGGTGGAGACAAAATTGGAAGACGTCGTTTAGATACCCATTTTGAAGGTTTTATCAATTTAGGTGCAAAATTTAGATACAACAAAGAAGACCATTTTTATGGTGTAGAAAACGAAGGCCGATTAAAAGGCGCGTATATGTTATTAGACGAAGCGTCTGTTACAGGAACCGCTAATATTGTAATGGCTGCAGTTTTAGCCGAAGGAATTACTACAATTTACAACGCAGCTTGCGAACCGTATTTGCAACAGTTATGTAAAATGTTAAATTCAATGGGAGCGAAGATTACAGGTATTGGTTCTAATTTATTAACTATTGAAGGTGTCGAATCTTTAGGTGGTTGTGAGCACAGAATTTTACCAGATATGATTGAAATTGGCTCTTGGATTGGCTTAGCGGCTATGACAAAAAGTGAAATTACAATTAAAGATGTAAGTTGGGATAACTTAGGACAAATTCCAAACGTATTTAGAAAACTTGGAATTACATTAGAACAAAAAGGAGACGACATTTATATTCCTGCTCATAAAGACGGGTACGAAATTAAAACTGATATTGACGGTTCGATATTAACGGTTTCGGATGCGCCTTGGCCAGGATTTACACCTGATTTACTAAGTATTATTTTAGTAGTCGCTACACAAGCAAAAGGAGACGTGTTAATTCATCAAAAAATGTTTGAAAGCCGTTTGTTCTTTGTGGATAAATTAATAGATATGGGTGCGAAAATTATGTTATGCGACCCACACAGAGCTGTGGTTATGGGACATAATTTCGAATCGCAATTGAAAGCTACTGTGATGTCTTCTCCAGATATTAGAGCCGGTATTTCGTTATTAATTGCGGCACTTTCTGCAAAAGGAACCAGTACCATACAAAATATCGAACAAATTGATAGAGGTTACGAAAGAATAGACGAACGATTACGAGCACTTGGTGCAAATATTGTAAGAGTATAAATAAAAAAGCGACAGTGATGTCGCTTTTTTTTATTGTTTATTTTTAGAGGTTTTGTTCGGAGTTTGTTCGGAGTTTGTTCGGAGTCGCTTCGGTAAAAACACCTATTTACCGAACAAGTACCGAACAAGTACCGAAGGAATACCGAAGAAATGAATGTTTAGTGAGGGATTTTACTTTTGAAACTTGAATATTTAATTTGTACAAAAATCGTAATATTGACAAATGTACGTTAGCCGTACTTTTTTAAATTTATAAAATTTTCAATAGTTTGTTTTCGGTAAATTCAACTCGATATTTTATTTGGCAAATTTTAATTGATTTTTTATTTTTTATAAAGACTAAAACTCTTTTAGAATCATCCATTGCTACATATTCAGATAAATTTGATAAATCAATTTTATATTTTTTTTCAATTTCTTCAGGAATTGAATAAGGATAAATTATGTAGTAATTATCCCATTCAAAATCTGTTAAATTATTTAAATCGATTAGTTTCTTTTCTTTTAAATATTCTGAATGTATTTTATCTGTTAATTCTCTATCAAAATTTAACTGAAAAAAAGAGTCGCAAGAAGATAATGTTAAAATAGAAATTATTAAGAATATTTTTTTCATTTTTTAATTATTTAATCTTTCAAAGATTTTGCGAGCGTCACCCTCGTAACCATTATTGCTATATTTTTTTAGCATACAAATGTATTTACATTTTTTGTTACGTGTCAGAAGTTTGCGTTTGCTGAGGCTATAAAAGCATTACTTCTACTCTTATTTGTCGTCATTTGATTCTGTATTTGTTTTGTTGTCTATTACAAACCAAGATGCAACAAAAGCAGTAAATGTCCCGAATAAACCTACACCAGCCGTCATTAAGATTGCTGCAATAATTCGTCCTTCTGTTGTCACAGGAAATTTGTCACCATAACCAACTGTTGTGATAGTAACGTAAGCCCACCAAATTGCATCTTCGGCAGTTTTTATATTACTATTTGGGTCGTTTTCAACTTGTAAAATTCCAATTGCAGAAAAAATAACAAGTAAGATTGCAATTATGGATATTGATGTAAAAGCCCCTTGTGCTTTATTAGCAAAAATATGATTTACAAGATGTCTTGTTGAACGAAAAGCTCTTATAACTCTTAATAGTCTGATAAGTCTTAACAGTCTACCTGCACGAAGAAAACCAACCATAGGAATGCTTGAAAGTAGGTCAATCCAACCCCATTTCATAAATTTTAATTTACTTTCTGCTTTGAAGAACCGAATTGAAAATTCAAAAAAGAAAAATGCACAAATTGTATTATCAATGTAATTCAATAAGGTTGATGTTTCTGTCGGAAGAACGAAAATGGTGTCAATTATTAATGCTCCCAATACATAAATTGAAAGTATAATAACAATTATATTTAAAAGTCCAAGTTTGTTTTCGGTATTATTTAATGCAGTCATATTTTTTTTCTAATGTTGATAACACCTTCCGTTTGAACTGGTAGTCATTCTTTTGCATCTACTACCAGATTTTGTAGTTCCAGAGCATTGAACAGAAGTTGAACTGCTTTTTGTTGGTTCATTAGAATGGTTCTTGATTTCTTCGGTATTGCCTTTCGGATTGTCACTATTAATTTGCGTTTCGTGTTGATAACAATATCCACTAATATTTAATGTTTTGTTTTTACATTTCTCTCCGGCTTTTGTCACTCCATTACATTGAACGGATTCTGCTGCTTTATTTTCATTTTTTTCAATTGCTGTTTTGATGTTCTTCCAAGACCAACATTTAATACAAAGAGTTTTTTCAATTAAATCTTCTTGGTCGTCTTGTAGCAATGGGAAGAAGTCAATTCCAGTCATTTTTTCAACGCTGTCAATTGATACAGCATAATATTGAAGTTGTTCCTTAGACCCGGTATTTGGAAGAATAAAGCCAATGCCTTTTATGTTTGGTTCAGTGTAATCTAAAATTACCTTGTAATAATAATTTGGAATAGTAACTTTATTTTGACCAATTGTTTGAAGGCCATTTGTTAATACTGGTCCTGTAACAACGTAAACAGTATTGTTTTCAATTGCCCACGTCCTAACTAATTCTTCCAAATTTTTCCATATTCCTCTGTTGAAGCTGGGTGTCTGCGGACTCATATTACTATAGTAAAAAGATTCAGCCATTGTGTTAGCTGACCAACCCATATCAGACGCAGGAGCTAAGTGTCCTCTGTCATAACCAGAACCTTCATAATCATTTTCAGAAGCAGTTCCTGTTTTTACTTTTGGGTCTGATATGAATTTATCTGTTCGTTCAAAAAGTTTATTTGTTTCCTCTTTAGTAAGTTCGTAGGCAACCCAATTTGCTTGTTCGTGTGTTTCGTTGTATAAAAGCGAATAGCCTGTGTGCGTGATAATTTTGTCTTTGGAATTAGTTTTTGGGAGTTCTAATTTTGTTATGTTAGTTGCCTTAATGTTATACAATGGAATGCTGTCAGAGTATAACCAAGTACCGTCTCCATACAACAAAACAGTTTTTCCGTCATTTGATTTGACTTCCTGCTGTCCAAAAGTCAATGCTTGGATTGCTATAAGGGAGAATAATGTCAGTATAATTTTTTTCATTCTGTTTCGTCTGTTAGGGTTGATTTTAACTAATTTATTTGCGAAATATAACTTCGTATGTAAACCCATAATTGGGTAGCTATGTGAAGTTTTGTTTTGGTTTTGTATAAATCAAATGTAATAAATTATTTCCACACTTCTTTGTAGAATGATTTCTACAAAATGAGTAGGAGAAGAAATAAAAAAAGGGTTACTCAATAACCAATTCTTTCAATTGTTCGCGGTATTTTTCTAAAATATCCGCTTTGGATAGGAAACCAATAAATATTTTATCTTGCACTACGGGTAAAATGGCTTGGTGGGTGCTTTCAAATTTATTCATTATGCTTTCAATAGGATCTTCAAAATCTACAATGTCTTTGTCTTTTACCGGTTGTAATACTTCGGTAATAGACGTAAATTTTACTTTAAACGCAGAAAATATAATCGGACGAATATCATCCAAATAAATCAAACCAATAAGTTTGTTGTCGTCATTTAAAACAGGAAAAATAACATCGTCTGAAGTGGCTATTTTTTCAATTAATGCTTCTAAAGTTTTAGATTCGGTTACGGGTGTAAAATGATTGTTAATCAGTTTTTTAACATCAATAGATTGTAATATATTTTTGTCTTTATCATCTGTAAAAACGTCGCCTTTATCGGCAAGGTTTTTAATGTCAAACGAGTACGGTTCAAAGTGTTTAGATATGGCAAAACTTATAGAAGATACCAACATTAAAGGCACCATTAAACTATAGCCACCTGTAATTTCAGCAATCAAAAATATCGCGGTTAAAGGCGAATGAAACAAACCACTCAACACACCTGACATTCCTACTAATGTGAAATTACTAATAGGCAAATTTGTAATTTTCAACATATTGAAAAAATACGCTGTTGAAAATCCTAAATACGAACCTACAAATAGGGAAGGTGCAAAGTTACCACCATTACCACCCGCACCTAAAGTAATTCCGGTAGCGAAAACTTTAAATAATAAGGTTAAGGTAATGAAACCAAAAATAATCCATTTGTTGGAATCAAATTTTTCTACAAGGGTGTTTTCTAATAGTTTTTCAGGCTGGTTGGCCGCTAAGAGTTTTATGCCTTCGTATCCTTCACCAAATAAACTGGGAAATATAAAAATCAATATCCCTAAAATTAAGGCGCCAAACAAGGCTTTTCGGTAGGTGTTTTTACTTCGTGTTGCGAAAAAATGTTCTACTTTTCTAAAATTTCTGGCGTAATGAATGGAAACAAATCCAGACAAAATTCCTAAAATAATATAAAAAGGAATGTTTTTAGAATCAAAATCTTGTATCGATTTGAAACTAAATAACGCATCTTCATTTAATAATAACATCGAAACAATGGATCCCGTTGCGGCACTAATTATTAAAGGCGTAAAAGCCGTAATGCTAATTTCTGCTAAAACTACTTCAATAGCAAACAAAACGCCCGCAATTGGCGCGTTAAATGCAGCAGCTATTCCGGCAGCGACACCACAGGCTAAAAGTAAGGTTCTGTCTTTGTAACTTAATCGGTATTTTAAAGCATAATTACTCCCAAAAGCTGCACCAGTAATGGTAATAGGCGACTCCAATCCAGCGCTTCCACCCATACCTACAGTTAACGAACTGGTAATAATTTGGGCATACATTTGCTTACCAGGCATTACGCTTCTTTTTTTTGCCACGGCATACATAATTTGGGAGGTTCCTTTTTGGATGTTTCCGTTTAAGAAATTTTTAATTACAAATACCGTTAGTAAAATTCCAATAATAGGCAAGGTGCTTTTACTGTAAGGCAAATGCAGTTTTGTGTTTAGATATTGTGAAAATATAAATACGTTGTGGGCAAATGTTTTTAATACAATTACCGCCAAAGCCGCTGATAATCCTACTAAAACACTTGAAATGTATAAAAACTGACGCGGTTCTAAAACCGACTTCAGTTTAGAAAAATAGTTTTCAAAAAAATGCGCTATTTTTTGTAATCGTTTGAACACAAGGGTTTTTATTTAGAATGGCTAAAATACGCTAATTTTTTAAAAGATAAAATGTTTTAGGTACACAGATTTGACAGATGTAACGGATTTTATTTTCCTACGAAATACCGAACTATTATAAATTGAAATATTGAATTTGTAGCAAAAAAATAGCAATTAAATGATTTTTCTAATAGCTTCTTTTTTACTTAAGGGTTTTAAATTGGTGCTGTTTACATAATTTAAAACCGCTGTTGGATTTACCGAACCGTACTCGCGTAATGCCCAACCTATGGCTTTTTGAATGAAAAACTCAGTTGACTGTTTGTGTTTTTCACATTCAGAAACCAGTATATTAAAATCTGTTTTTTGTTTATAGCCCAATTGAAAAATAATCGCCGTGCGGTTGAGCCACATACTATCAGCATTTGAAAATGCTTCGATAATTTCATATGTTTTTTCTGGAAACGTTTCTAAATAGCCACCCACAGCGTATTTCGCTAAAGTGTCTACACTGTCCCACCAGGAGTTTGTAGTAATGAGTTTTTCAATTAAAAGTATATCTTCAATTTGATAGTTATTCTTGATTTCTTTGATGAAAATATCAATGGCAGCGTGATGCATTTCTCGATGTGGAAATTGATACAATTGCCAACAAATGGCTCTAAAATTTGTTTTGATTTCATCTTTATAAACAGAAGTACATTTTTTTAGAATATCACGTCTGGCTTGGGTTTGAATGCCATAAAAAGGAAAATTATTCTTTAAATAATCACTTTGCTTTTTTCCGTAGCCCACATTTTCATTGGCTTCAAACTGTTGCTTAATTGTAGTAACAAAACTCATTTCTTAATGTATCTAATTCTAATTTAGTATGTTGTTGTAATGCTGTAAAAAACGCTAAAAATTCTTGCTCAATTTCTGAATAAAACGCTTGAATGTCTTCCATCGCAGCGGGCATATTTACTCGGTTTTTAGTGCGATAATCCATTTGAAATAAAATTAATTCCAATCCTTCTAATGATTGATAACACACCAACCAATTGGTTTTTATCATATAAGGCAATGCATTTTGCGTTTTTGGTGTTAAAATTGCATATTCCTTTTGGAGTAGGTTATAAAAATCATCGGCATACTGTTCAAGAGGTGTGTCAGAAAATTGCTGCCAGTTTTTTGCTAAAAAATGATCGTAAACAATATCCATTATCACACCTGAATAATGTCCGAATTTCTGATGTAATCGATGTTTGCTTTTACGATATATTTCGTGTGAATCTGTAAAACTATCAATAAAACGGTGTAGTTTCACTCCAATTTGAATACCTACAGGATACGACTCGTATGAATTTCCTTTAATAGCATCGGCCATAAAATTGCCTATTTTAATGAAATTATCTTCATCGGAAAGGTATATGTGTGCGAGATAGTTCAAGTTTGTGGTTATTTGGTTAAATGGAATAGTAATTTAGAAACACAGATTTTAGAAATTTTAGAAATTTATATAATTTTTAAAATCTGTGTTGCAAAAAAAATTAATAGTTATTTCTTTCGTAAATATATAAAATTCTTTGAATGTTTTATTGTTATCTTATGTTGAAGATTTATCTTTGTATTTTATGCGGGGTTAACTTTTCAACAAATAACCCTTTTAAACTTTATAAACATTAAATAATGACATTAATAAAATCAATTTCAGGAATTAGAGGTACCATTGGTGGGAAAGTAGGCGATAACTTAACGCCTGTAGATGCGGTAAAATTTGCTTCGGCATATGGTACGTTTTTGAAAAACACCTCTACCGTTACAGATAGAAGACTTAAAGTTGTAATTGGTCGTGATGCGCGTATTTCTGGACCTATGATTCATAATTTAGTACAAAACACCCTTTTAGGATTAGGAATTGATGTTATCGATTTAGGACTTTCTACCACGCCAACAGTAGAAGTAGCGGTGCCAATGGAACAAGCGGATGGTGGTATTATTTTAACAGCTTCTCACAATCCGAAACAATGGAACGCCTTAAAGTTATTAAATGCCAAAGGCGAATTTTTAAGTGGGGCAGAAGGTGCTAAAATTTTAGAAATTGCCGAGGCAGAAGCGTTTGATTTTGTAGATGTTGATAGTTTAGGTGAAGTTACGAGTAACGATTCTTATATGGATATTCACATTGATGAAGTATTGGAATTGCCTTTAGTAGATGCAGATTTAGTGAAAACTAAGAAATATAAAGTTGTAGTAGATGGTGTCAATTCTTCTGGAGGTATTGTCATTCCTAATTTATTAGAACAAATGGGCGTGGAAGTGGTGAAATTATATTGCGAACCAAACGGACATTTTCCTCATAATCCAGAACCTTTAAAAGAGCATTTAACGGATATATGTAAGCTTGTTTTAGATGAAAAAGCCGATTTTGGAATAGTAGTAGACCCAGATGTAGATCGTTTGGCATTTATTTCAAATGATGGTGAAATGTTTGGTGAAGAATATACGTTAGTGGCTGTAGCCGATTATGTTTTGAGTAAAACACCTGGAAATACAGTTTCTAATATGAGCTCGTCTCGTGCATTGCGTGACATTACTGAAAAGCATAATGGAAGTTACCAAGCCAGTGCCGTTGGTGAAGTAAATGTAGTTGAATTAATGAAAAAAACCAACGCTATAATTGGTGGTGAAGGAAATGGCGGAATTATATATCCAGAATTGCATTACGGAAGAGATAGTTTGGTAGGCGTAGCGTTATTTTTAACGTATTTGGCAGGTCAAGATAAAACAGTTGCCGAATTACGTGCCAGTTATCCGCAATATTATATGAGTAAAAATAAAATTGAATTGACGCCACAAATAGATGTAGATGCTATTTTAGAATCGTTAACTGCGACTTATAAAAACGATAGTTCGACAAGCTCACTATCCACATTGGATGGAGTAAAAATTGATTTTGCTACCGAATGGGTACATTTAAGAAAATCGAATACCGAACCTATTATCAGAATTTATACAGAAGCACCAACGCAAAATGAAGCTGATGTTTTAGCTGAACGTTTTGTTAAGGAACTTAAAGTAATTGCTGGGATATAGTAAAAGAAATTATACCTGACAGGTTTAATAATAAAATAACATATAAAAAAAACCGTCAAGTTTTAAACGTGACGGTTTTTTTTATCGTAAATCGTAAATCTAAAATCGTAAATCTTAAATATGAATCACTTCATCATAAGCAGCAGCAACTGCTTCCATAACGGCCTCACTCATAGTAGGGTGTGGGTGAACGGTTTTTAATATTTCGTGTCCTGTAGTTTCAAGTTTTCTTGCTACAACTGCTTCTGCAATCATATCAGTAACGCCAGCACCAATCATATGGCATCCTAACCATTCTCCGTATTTGGCATCGAAAATTACTTTTACAAATCCGTCAGTAGTTCCTGCAGCAGTAGCTTTTCCAGATGCTGAGAACGGGAATTTACCTACTTTAATATCATATCCTTTTTCTTTAGCTGCTTTTTCAGTTAAACCAACTGAAGCAATTTCTGGAGTAGCATACGTACAACCTGGTATGTTTCCGTAATCTAATGGTTCAACGTGTAAACCTGCAATTTTTTCTACACATAAAATTCCTTCTGCAGACGCCACGTGTGCTAAAGCCTGACCAGGAGTAATATCTCCAATAGCATAATATCCAGGAACATTAGTTTGATAGAAATCGTTTACTAAAATTTTATCTCTGTCAGTAGCAATTCCTACATCTTCTAAACCAATGTTTTCAATGTTTGTTTTGATACCAACTGCAGAAAGTAAAATATCAGCTTCGATAACTTCTTCACCTTTAGCTGTTTTTACAGTTGCTTTTACGCCTTTTCCAGTTGTATCTATTTTTTCTACAGATGAATTTGTCATAATAGTAACACCTGCTTTTTTCATAGAGCGTTCCATTTGTTTTGAAATGTCTTCGTCTTCAACAGGAACAATATTTGGCATAAATTCTACAATAGTAACTTGTGTTCCCATTGCGTTATAAAAATGTGCAAATTCCACTCCAATTGCTCCAGAACCTACAATAATCATAGATTTTGGTTGCGTTGGTAATGTCATTGCTTGTCTGTATCCAATAACTTTTACACCATCTTGTGGTAAGTTTGGCAATTCACGAGAGCGTGCACCAGTTGCAATAATAATGTTATCAGCAGAATATTCTGTAACTTTTCCATCAGCGGCAGTTACATCAATTTTCTTTCCTGGTTTTACTTTTCCAAAACCATCAATAACATCAATTTTATTTTTTTTCATTAAGAATTGAACACCTTTGCTCATTCCACCAGCCACATTACGTGAACGGGCAACCACGGCGTTAAAATCTTTATCTACGTTATCTACTTTTAATCCGTAGTCGGCAGCGTGTTTTAAATAATCGAAAACTTGTGCTGATTTCAGTAAGGCTTTTGTTGGAATACACCCCCAATTTAAACATACACCACCTAAATTTTCTTTTTCAATAACGGCAACTTTAAATCCTAATTGTGAGGCTCTAATTGCTGTAACATATCCACCAGGACCACTTCCTAAAACTATAATATCGTATTTCATTTCTTTTGTGTTTTGTATCTTAATTTTCTTGTTGCGAAATTAGTAAATATTTATTTATTTTTTAAGTATTTTTTTAGTAAATAGGGAAAAGGTATTAGGTATTAGGGAAAAGGTGTAAGGTAAAAGGCGTAAGGCAAAAGTCTATCTTCTATTCTCTATTTTCTATTCTCTATTTTCTGATTTTTCAAATTGGGCTTCGTATAACTTTTTATAAAATCCGTTTTCAATTTGTAATAATTCTTTATGTTTTCCTTTTTCTACAATTATTCCTTTATCCATTACTAAAATCGTATCCGCATTTACAATAGTTGCCAAACGATGTGCAATAATAATAGATGTTCTTCCGTGTGTTAAGGTTTGGGTTGCTTTTTGTATTAATTCTTCAGAATGAGAATCTATTGATGAAGTGGCTTCATCTAAAATTAGTATACTTGGATTGCTAATATACGCTCGTAAAAAGGCAATTAATTGACGCTGTCCAGACGATAACATAACGCCACGTTCTTTTACATCATAATCGTATCCGTTTGGTAACGATATTATAAAATCGTGAATACCAATTTTTTTAGCGGCTTCATAAACTTGTTCACGTTGAATGGATGTGTTGAATAAGGTGATGTTATTGTAAATGGAATCGGCAAACAAAAATACATCTTGTAATACCATTGCAATTTCATTTCTTAAGCTATCAAGCGTATATTCATTAATGTTGATGTCGTCAATTAAAATTTTTCCAGAATCTATTTCGTAAAAACGATTTAGTAAATTAATAATTGTTGTTTTACCAGCACCAGTGGCTCCAACAATAGCAATTGTTTCACCAGCTTTTACTTCTAAATGTATGCCTTTTAAAATTTCTTCATCCTTTAAATAACCAAATCGCACGTTATCAAAAAGTATGTTTCCTTTAAATGTATCCGCATCAATTGTTCCGTTGTCTTGCACTTCTGAATTTGATTCTAAAATTTCAAAAACTCGATCTGCTGCCACAATTCCCATTTGCATCACATTAAATTTATCAGCAATTTGGCGTAACGGCGTGTATAGCATAGCAATATACATATTAAAAGAAATAAGTTGTCCTACGCTGGTAGTGGTGTCGCCATTTATAATAAATAGGGCACCAAAATATACAACTAATCCTAATGTAATACTCGAAACAATATCGGCAATTGGAAAGAAAATACTATTGTATAAAATGTTTTTCAGCCAAGCTTTGTTGTGTTTGTGATTGATTTCCTTAAATTTTTCTAATTCAATTTTTTCTCTATTGAATAATTGTACGATTTTCATTCCAGTTAATCGTTCTTGGATAAACGTATTTAAGTTGGCCACTTCATTTCGTACTTCATTAAACGCGACTTTCATTTTTTTATTAAAAATATTAGTGGCGATTAGAATTACTGGCATAATTAGCAATACGATACAAGTAATTTTCCAATTGATTACTAACATAAAAATCAGTACGATTAGCATCTTTAAGACATCGCTAATAATCATAAACAAACCTTGACTAAATATACTTGCAATGTTTTCAATATCCGAAACACATCGCGTAATTAACTTACCAACAGGCTCGTTATCGTAATATTTAATTTTGAAACTGGCTAAATGTGCAAATAATTTTTCACGAATGACTTTTACAATATCTTGTCCAAGCCAGCTGGAAGTAAATACAAAAAAGTATTGCGCTACAACTTCTAATAAAAGAATGATAAACATAATGGCTACTAATATTTTTATATTGTATGTAGCATTACCTTCGAGTAATATATTGCTAATTAGGTTTAAAAAGTAATCCTGAATAACATTGGTTTCTTTACTGGCATTTACAAAATATTTATCAATAGTAATATTTAACAATAAAGGTCGTAAGCCCGCAACAATGGCCAAAAATATTGCCCAAAAAGCAACTGAAAAAAGTTTGCTTTTAAAAGGAATGGCATATTGCATTAATTTTTTAAAAGAGGATGATTTTAAAACGCTCATTTGGCTTATAGTTTTTTGAAGGCTAAATATACGGATATTTTACTTTTGTTAAATACAATCCGTGTGCAGGGACAGAAAAACCAGCGTTATTTCGGTTTTTGCTTTCAATAATAGTTCTAAAGTCGGATAAAGATGTTTTATGAATACCTACATTTATTAGCGTTCCAACAATGGCACGTACCATATTTCGTAAAAATCTATCGGCAGTAATGGTAAAAATAATTTGATTTCCGTTTTGTTGCCAATATGCTTCTGAAATCTTACAATTAAAGGTCTTCACATCGGTATGAATTTTAGAAAAGCATTCAAAATCAATATATTCAAATAGAATTTTACAGGCGTCATTCATCAAATTTAAATCTAAATTATGATGTACTTTCCAACTGCCATCAGCGTTAAAAACGTCTTTAAATGTAGTAATGTGATATTCGTATGTTCTACTCGTGGCATCAAATCGAGCATGCGCATCAGGTTGCACTTCAATAATATTAAAAATGGCAATATCTTTTGGTAAAAAAGAATTTAGTTTTTGAATGGTAGTAGGAATATCAAATTCAATTTCTGTATCAAAATGCGCGAACATTTGCTTGGCATGCACCCCAGAATCTGTTCGTCCTGCACCAACAATTTCAATTTTATCTCGAAGTACTAAGGATACAGCCGTATCTAAAGTTTCTTGTATTGAAATGGCATTCGGCTGTATTTGAAACCCAAAATATTCTTTTCCGTTATATGCAAATTCAATGAAGTATCTCAATTATATTTAAGTTTCTAAGTTTCTGAGTTGCAAAGTTACTAAGAATTTGAATTATTATATTCAATGTTTTCTTAAAAATAAACAATAAACTATATTTTTTTGTCAACTTTGCAGCTTAGTTACACTGTAACATAGAAACTTTAATTAAATGAAAAAAATAGTACTCCTTTCTGATACACACAGTCATATTGATGATACAATATTAAAATATGTAAAATTAGCTGATGAAGTATGGCATGCTGGAGATATTGGCGATTTAAAAGTTACGGATACCATTAAAAAGTTAAAGCCTTTACGTGCTGTTTTTGGAAATATTGACAATCATGAAGCACGTTTGGAGTATCCTTTAAATAATCGATTTATATGTGAAGGTGTGGATGTATTGATTACCCACATTGGAGGGTATCCCGGAAAATATAGTCCTGCTATTCGAGAGGAAATTACTCAAAATCCACCTAAGTTATTTATTTGCGGCCATTCACATATTTTAAAAGTTATGTTCGATAAAAAACTCAATTGTTTGCATATGAATCCAGGTGCAGCAGGCATTTCAGGATTTCATCAAAAAAGAACGATGTTACGATTTGAAATTGATGGCGATAAGATTCAGAGTTTAGAGGTTATTGAGATAGGGGATAAGTAGCTTCGAGAGCCTCAGCTACCAGGATATTAATTTACGGTTACCATATTGTTGGCTGAGGCACTCGAAGCCAACAATGAAATTCAAAATAAAGAATAGTAGCTTCGAGAGCCTCAGCTACCATTATATTAATTCACGGCTACTATTTTATTATTTCACAGAAACCAAGATATTAATTCACAGCTTCCACATTGTTGGCTGAGGCACTCGAAGCCAACAATATTAATTAACCGAAGTATTCTAAACCAAACTCATATAAAACGAAAATCCGCTTTGATTTCTCAAAACGGATTTTCTACGCACTAATAAGCTAAGATGATAGGTTTATCGTATTCTGTCCACAGATTTTACGAGATCTTCGTCCTTTTTAATTGCTTTGTTAGCCAAAGCAAGAAAAACGATAGAAAAAATTGGTAGAAGCATCCCAATACCCTTCTCAGAAACTTTCGCTTCTCCAGATAGACTTAGTGAATGATATACTAATAATCCTATTATAATAAAGTTTAATATCATATTCAGTCTGTTTAACACAAACTGGTTTTGTCTTTTCTTGAAACTAAAAATACTTAGAACTGCTAAAATTGCAGAAATCAAAAACAATCCTATATATATTGTATTGGAATTCGCGTATACGTCTAATTTACTTTCAGTTGTCCAAATTTTAATAAAAAAAGGAAGCACACCTGAAATCAGCATACACAGTAACAAATATATCGTTTGAATTCTTTGTAACATTTTTAATTTTTATAACAACAAAAATAAGTTTTCTTTTTTTAAAAAACTATTGTTTTATAATAAAATATTCGTATTATTGCATCAAATAATCGTAAGTACTTCATATACGATACTTTAAAAAAGCAAAAAAATCTCATCACAGTTTTTTTATTATATTAAGATTAAAAAAATCAATCAACATTTATGTTTGACACATCTACATTAAAAGGGATGAAACTCTCTGATTTGCAAGAAATTGCCAAAGTAGCTAATATTCAAAAATTCAAAACTTTAAAAAAAGACGAATTAATTACTCAGATATTAGATTTACAAAATACCTCTGAAGCACCGACTCCAGTTTCTAAGCCAGTTAAAAAATCAACTCCTGTATCTAAAGTTATTGAAGAAGTAGTTGAGGAAACAAACACTAACGAAACTTCAGAAAATGAAACAAAAACGCAACGCGCACGAATAAAAAAAGTGGTTGTAAAGCCTACAAATAGAGAGAAAGAAGCAGCTTCTTTTGATTTAGATGCAGAAAAAAAATCTGAATCGTACAGCCAACAACCTAAAGAAGTCGTTGAAAACAATTCTGAAAATACAACTGAAGAAATAAAATCTGAAACTTCAGAGCAAGAAAAAACCAATGCCAATCCCAATTTCAAAAAGAATAACAATCCGAAGTTTGCTAAAAACAACGGAAACAAAAACTTTAGAGAATCGGATTTTGAATTTGATGGAATTATTGAAAGTGAAGGTGTTTTAGAAATGATGCCAGACGGATATGGTTTCTTACGTTCTTCGGATTATAATTATTTGGCCTCACCGGATGATATTTATTTATCTCAATCGCAAGTTCGTTTATTTGGATTGAAAACGGGTGACACTGTCAAAGGTGTGGTTCGTCCTCCAAAAGAAGGAGAGAAATTTTTTCCTTTGGTTCGCGTATCAAAAATTAACGGACACGACCCACAAGTAATTCGTGACCGAGTTTCTTTTGAACATTTAACACCACTTTTCCCTGAAGAAAGATTTAATTTATCAGGAAAAAACACGTCTATATCTACACGTATTATTGATATGTTCTCGCCAATTGGTAAAGGACAACGTGCTATGATTGTGGCACAACCAAAAACCGGTAAAACGATGTTATTAAAGGATATTGCTAACTCAATAGCAGCAAATCATCCTGAAGTATATTTAATTGTTTTACTAATTGATGAACGTCCTGAAGAAGTTACCGATATGCAACGTAGTGTGCGTGCCGAAGTTATTGCTTCTACGTTTGATGAGCCTGCAGACCGTCACGTAAAAGTGGCAAACATTGTCTTAGAAAAAGCAAAACGTTTGGTAGAATGCGGACACGATGTAGTGATTTTATTAGATTCGATTACACGTTTAGCAAGAGCGTACAATACGTGTCAACCTGCATCTGGAAAGGTATTGAGTGGAGGAGTTGATGCGAATGCATTACAAAAACCTAAACGTTTCTTTGGAGCAGCTCGTAATATTGAAAACGGTGGTTCGTTAAGTATTATAGCCACTGCATTAACAGAAACTGGTTCTAAAATGGACGAAGTTATCTTTGAAGAATTTAAAGGAACAGGTAATATGGAATTACAATTGGATAGAAAAATATCTAACAAACGTATTTTTCCAGCTATCGATTTGGTTTCTTCAAGTACGCGTCGTGATGACTTATTATTAGATAAATCAACGTTACAACATATGTGGATTTTACGTAAATATCTATCGGATATGAATCCAGTGGAAGCAATGGAATTTATCGAATCTCGTATCAAGCGTACCAAAAACAACGAAGAGTTTTTAATTTCTATGAATGATTAGAAATTGATAACAATTCATATAAAAAAAGCCGATTTTCATAAGAAAATCGGCTTTTTTTTACCTTAATTAAATATTTTCTTAATTAATTATTTTATATTACGTATATATTTTTTAATTTTACACGTAAATTAAATTGTATGAACACGAAATTAACATTAAATATTGACGATAATGTAATTGAAGAGGCTAAATCGTATGCTAAAAATAATAGTATAAGTCTTTCAAAGCTTATTGAAAATTATCTTTTATCATTGACTAATAAGAAATCAAAGACAACTAAAGTAAGCCCGCTTGTTGAAAGTTTAACGGGTGTTGTCTCACTTGAAAATGCGGATTATAAAAAAGAATATTCTGATTACTTGTCTAAAAAATATTCTTAATGGATAAAATATTAGTTGATACAAATATCGTTTTGGATTTACTTTCCAAACGAGAAGAATTTTATAAAGAAGCACAAGAATTATTCACTTTAGCGGATCATAATAAAGTGAAACTTTATATATCTTCTTTAACAATTGCAAACACGCATTATTTATTAGCAAGAAATCATAAATTAGATGAAGCAAGAAAGATTCTGAAAAAATTTAAAGTTTTAGTGGAAGTTTTACCAATGGATGATAAGATTTTAGAATTAGCGTTAGTTTCAGATTTTAAAGATTTCGAAGACGCTATTCAATATCACACCGCTTTAGAAAACGAGTTGGATTTGATTTTAACACGAAACAAAAAAGATTTCAAAAAATCTATTCTTGCAGTATTAACTGCGAAAGAATATTTAAACAAATAAAAAAAAGCCGATTTCCTTAAGAAAATCGGCTTTTAATTTTATAAAGAAATATTACTTCAAACCAGCAATACTTTGCTCAATCGTTGCAATTTTTGCCAAAGCATCGGCTTCTTTTTTGCGTTCGTTGGCTATTACTTGTTCTGGTGCACCCGCTACAAATTTTTCGTTAGATAATTTACCTTGTACGGATCTTAAGAATCCTTTCGTGTAATTTAATTCTTCGGTTAATTTTGCAATTTCTGCTTCTACATCAATATTTCCAGTAATTGGAATGAAATATTCGTTAGACTTTACTCTGTATGATAAGGCACCGTCTACTTTATCTGTTACATATTTTAAATCAGTAATGTTTCCTAATTTCATAATGATTGAATCGAAATAATTCGACGCTTTTTCATTATTTACTACTCGTAATTCAATTACTTCTTTAAATGGAATGTTTTTATCTTTTCTAATCGTTCTTATTCCAGAAATAACATCGGTTGCAAAATCAAAATCAGCAATTAATTTTGAATTTAAAGAAGTCATTTTCGGATATTCAGCTACAATTAGCGCTTGTTCTGGTGTTCTATCTGTAATGTGTTGCCAAATTTCTTCCGTTAAGAAAGGCATAAATGGGTGTAATAATTTTAAATTATTTTCCAACATTTCAATGGCTTTATCGAAAGTCGCCTTATCAATCGGTTGTTGATAAGCAGGCTTAATCATTTCTAAGAACCAAGAACAGAAATCGTCCCAAACTAACTGATAGGTTGCCATTAATGCTTCAGATAATCTGTATTTTTCAAAATTATCTTCAATATCTAATAAGGTTTGTTGCAGTTTTGCTTCGTACCATTCAATCGCTACTTTTGAAGATTCAGGTTGTAGAATGGTTTCAGAAACTTCCCAACCTTTAATCAATTTAAATGCATTCCAAATTTTATTGGTAAACGCTTTTCCTTGATTGCATAATTCTTCATCAAATAAAATATCATTTCCTGCAGACGCACTTAATAATAATCCTACACGAACGCCATCGGCTCCAAATTTTTCAATTAAACCAAGTGGTTCAGGAGAATTCCCTAATGATTTCGACATTTTTCGTCCTTGACTATCACGAACTAAACCTGTTAAATATACATTTTTAAATGGTTTTGCATCGGCGTATTCGTAACCTGCAATAATCATACGAGCTACCCAAAAGAATAAAATATCTGGACCTGTAACCAAATCGTTAGTTGGGTAATAATATTTAAAATCTTCATTTTCTGGATCCATAATCCCACCGAAAACAGCCATTGGCCATAACCAAGAGGAGAACCAAGTGTCAAGTGCGTCAGCATCTTGGCGTAAATCGTTTGTTGTTAATTGTTTATTGTTTGTTGCTTGTTGAGCTAAAGCTAAAGCTTCTTCTTTTGTTTCCGCTACAACGAAATCTTCTTTTCCATCTCCGTAGAAATAGGCTGGAATTTGTTGTCCCCACCACAATTGACGAGAAATATTCCAATCGCGGATATTATTTAACCAATGTGCGTATGTATTATTAAAACGATTTGGATATAATTTTATTTCGTCAGATTCTAAAACCGCGTGAATGGCAGGTTTTACTAAATCTTCCATTTTAAGGAACCATTGATCAGATAAACGCGGTTCGATAACGCATTTTGTTCTTTCAGAAGTTCCTACATTGTTAGTGTATTGTTCTACTTTATCTAAAGCATTAATTGAAGTTAATTCTGCTTCAATTTCTGTACGAACTACAAACCTGTCTTTTCCTTCATAATGCAATCCGAACGAGTTTAAAGTGGCATCTTCATTAAAAATATCTATGATTTCTAAATGGTGTTTGTCACCTAAAGTTTTATCGTTTACATCGTGTGCTGGTGTTACTTTTAAACATCCTGTACCGAATTCTAAATCCACATATTCATCTTCAATAATTGGAATCACTTTTCCAGAAATTGGTACAATAGCTTTTTTTCCTTTTAAATTGAAATGTCTTTCATCATTTGGATTGATACAAATAGCAGTATCTCCGAAAATGGTTTCAGGTCGAGTAGTAGCAACTACCAAAAATTGGGAATTGGGTGTTGGGTTTTGGGTATTTTCTTCGTCAAGAATTTGATATTTGATGTAATATAATTTTCCTTGACGTTCTTCAAAAATTACTTCTTCGTCAGACAACGTTGTTTTTGCTTCTGGATCCCAGTTTACCATTCTGTACCCTCTGTAAATAAGTCCTTTATTGTATAAGTCTACAAATGAACGGATTACAGAAGCCGACATATCTGGATCCATAGTAAATTTAGTTCGATCCCAATCACAAGAGCATCCTAATTGTTTTAGTTGTTCTAAGATTGTTCCACCGTATTTGTCAGTCCAATCGTATGCGTGTTTTAGGAATTCTTCACGAGTTAAATCTGCTTTATTAATGCCTTCCGATTTTAATTTCGCAACTACTTTTGCTTCGGTAGCAATAGAGGCGTGGTCTGTACCAGGCACCCAACACGCGTTAAAACCTTTTAATCGTGCACGACGAATTAATACATCTTGAATGGTATTATTCAGCATATGTCCCATATGTAATACTCCAGTTACATTTGGTGGAGGAATTACAATAGTATAAGGTGTACGATGGTCTGGAGTAGAATGAAAATAGTTGTTTTTCATCCAATAGTCGTACCATTTTTGTTCTACGGATTTGGCGTCAAATTGGGCTGGTATCATTTATATTTTGTTAATTGTAAATAATTGCGTCTTTTGGTATACTTTTTGAATTGTATCTGCAAAAGTAATTATATAAAACAGAATAAAAAAAATGTATTTACTTTTTGTTAGTTAGTTTAAATAACATATTTTTACAATTCTCAAATTAATATAAAAATGAAGAAATTAGTATTTATTTTAGGTTTAATGTTAGCAGGTTTTTCTGCTAAAGCACAAAGTGGTGCAAAAATTGAATTTAAAGAAGAAACCATTAATTATGGCGAGGTATACAAAGGTGAAGATTCAGGAAAACGAACTTTTGAATTTACAAATACAGGCGATATGCCATTGATTATTAAAGATGCGAAAAGCAGCTGTGGATGTACGGTGCCAACTAAACCAACTGAACCAATTGCGCCAGGAAAAACAGGTGTTATTGAAGTACAATACAATATGAATCCAGGGCCTATTAGTAAAACAATTACAGTTGATACTAATGCGGTTAACAAAGAAAACGGAATGGTTGCTTTACGAATTAAAGGAACGGTTTTAGTAAAAGAAGAAAAGAGTATTTTAGAAAAAAAATCGGCAGGACCGCTTTCTAAATAATAAAACATAGTTAAAATGAAAAAGCCAGAATAGTTAAATATTCTGGCTTTTTTTGTTTTTATAGTTTGATAATTACCAAACTAAGTTTACTTTTAATTCAAATTCGTCACTAATAGTTTTGTCTCCTAAGTCAGTAAAAAATGAACCTGAACCGTATTTGATGTCATATTTAGTTCTGTCAACTTTTAATGTAGTTGTAGCAGTATTTCCTTTAACTGTAATATCAAAAGTAATTGGTTTTGTTATTCCTTTGATAGTTAAATCAGCAGTTACAGTATATAAACCTTTTCCTTTATTGCTAATAGTTTTGAAAACCAAGTTTGCCGTTTTATGTTTTTCAACTCCAAAAAAGTCTTCTGCTTTTAAATGTCCGTCTAAACTTTCTTTACCTTGACCTGGTTTTAAATCAGTAGTGCTAATTGTTGTCATGTCAACTGTGAAATTTCCACCTTTCAATACTTTTCCATCAAATACTAAAGCACCACTTTGTAAACCGATAGTTCCTGTGTGTGAACCTGTTACTTTTTTACCCGTCCAAACGATTCCGCTTTTTGCAGCATTGATTTTTTTTGTTTGTTGTGCATTAACTGTAAATGATACCAATGTTACTAATGCAATTGCAATTGTTTTTAAATTTTTCATGTTTGTTAAATATTTAGTTATTAAATTGTTTCAAATAATTCTGTAATTGGTTTTCTTACTTTTGCATAATGTTGCGTCTCATCTTCTTCATGTCTGTAACCAATTGTTGCTACTAACGTAGCGTGTAATCCTTTTTCTTTAAGGCCTAAAATTTCGTTATATTGTTCTGGTAGGAATCCTTCCATTGGCGTAACATCAATTTTTAATTCAGCGGCAGCGTTTAATAAGTTGCCTAAAGCTAAATACGCTTGTTTTTGAGCCCAAATAATTTGTTTTTCTGGCGTTAAACTTGCAATGTTTCCAATCATAAATTCAGCATAACCTTTTACACTATCAAACGGAATATTTCTCGTTTTTGCCATGTTTTCGGCATATCGAGTAATGTATTCTGCATCCACATTAGTTTCACTAGCAAATACCAATAGGTGAGAGGCGTCTGTAATTTGACTTTGTCCCCAAGAAGCCGGTTGTAATTGTTTTCTAATTTCTTCGTTTTCGATAATTAAAACTTTATACGGTTGTAAACCATACGAAGAAGAAGATAATTGAATAGCCTCTTTTAAAATTTCTAAATCGGAATTAGATATTTTTTTATCGCTATTAAATTTTTTGGTAGCGTAACGCCAATTCTGATTTTCAATAAATGTACTCATAATTAATTTCTGTATTTTTCTAATAAATTATTTAATTGGGTTAACTCTTCTGTTGTTAAATTGCTTGCTAAATTATTTTCATGTTCAATTACAATTGGGTCTAATTTTTCTAATATAAGAAGTCCTTTTTCTGTAATTGTGATTTCCATTTTTCTTTTGTTTGACGGACAAATTTTTCGAATTACGAATTCTTTTACAATTAATTTATCAACCAAACGTGTAGTATTACTGTTTTTAGAAATCATACGTTCTTGAATAACCGACATGTTAGCTGGTTTTCCTTTCTGACCTCTCAAAATTCGTAACACATTATATTGCTCGCTCGACAAATCAAAAGGTTTTAGAATTTCCAAAAAACGATCAGCAACAATACTTCTCGAAAAAGATAAATTCAGAATTACCTTTTTTGCTAAAGATAATTCTACCGTACTTTTTATTTCTTCTTCAATTTTCATTTGAATTCTTATTTGTAGGTACAAATGTAATATAATTATTTTATTTGTATATACAAACGTTATTAATTTTATGTTAAATTTTAAAAATAAATGTAAAATGCAAAATTTAGCAGTTTGTGATTGAAAATAAATTTTTATATCTAAATTCTTATTGTAAATTTGATGAAAATTAAACGTATATGAATTTAGAACAAAAAGAGTGGTGGGAAAGTTTTTTAACCACTGAAAATGCCGTTATTTTAGACGTTAGAACAGAAGAAGAAGTGGCGAATGGAATTATTCCTGAAGCTATTAATATTGATATTTATAAAGGACAAGGTTTTATTTACCAAGTGGAAGAATTAGATAAAGATAAAACATATTTCGTATATTGCTTAGCTGGAGGCAGAAGCGCACAAGCTTGTGGTATTATGAAGCAATTAGGTTTTGAAAATGTTTACAATCTTGCAGGCGGAATTTCGCAATGGGAAGGTCCTATTGAAAATCAACAATAACCCAATAAATGAAGAAATTTAAAAATTCATTTTTTTATGTTACCATTCTGGTTGTTTTTTCTGGACTAATATATTCTATTTTATTACGAGGAAAGACATTGGAAGTTGGTAAAGTTTCTAATAAAATTATTGAGAAACATGATTATGTAAATGAATTTATTACTTCCATATTACACAATGTTTTTCATCCATTAGCAATCTTATTAGCTCAAATAGTTACTATTATATTTGTTGCACGATTTTTTGGTTGGGTATGTCGTAAAATAGGGCAACCAACAGTAATTGGCGAAATGTTGGCAGGTATCGCCTTGGGACCATCCTTATTTGGAGCCTATTTTCCAGATTTATTTCCAATATTATTTCCACAAGAATCAATTGTAAATTTAAAGTTTTTAAGTCAAATTGGCTTGATCTTTTTTATGTTTGTTGTAGGAATGGAATTGGATTTAAAAGTGTTGCGAACCAAAGTAAAAGAAGCATTTATAATAAGCCATACCAGTATTATTATTTCCTATGCATTAGGTTTGGTTTTGGCCACAATGCTTTATAAAGAATTTGCACCAGAAGGCGTTTCATTCATGTCATTCGGTTTGTTTTTAGGTGTAGCAATGAGTATTGCTGCTTTTCCAGTTTTGGCCAGGATTGTTCAAGAAAGAGGTTTACAGAAAACAAAAATCGGTGCTTTAGTGATAACATGTGCTGCAATAGATGACATAACGGCTTGGTGTTTATTAGCTGGAGTTATTGCTATTGTAAAAGCAGGTTCTGTTGCAAGTTCGTTGTTTATTATTGGTATGGCGATAGCTTACATACTTTTAATGTTGGTATTAGTGAGACCTTTTTTAAGACATATTGGTAATTTGTATAGTTCTGCAGAAAAAATCACAAAACCAGTAGTTGCCATTTTCTTCGTTACGTTATTAATTTCTTCTTATTTAACCGAAATTATTGGTATTCACGCTTTAGTTGGTGCCTTTGTTGCGGGTGTTATTATGCCTGATAACATGAAGTTTAGAAACATTTTTATTGAGAAGGTTGAAGATGTTTCTCTTGTAGTATTATTGCCTTTATTTTTTGTAGTAACAGGGTTAAATACCAAAATAGGTTTATTAAATACGGAGTATTTATGGAAAACAACAGGTATAATAGTATTAGTTGCCGTTGGAGCAAAATTTATTAGTAGTGCCTTAACAGCTAAATATGTTGGACAAAATTGGAAAGACAGTTTAACTTTAGGTGCCTTAATGAATACCCGCGGTTTAATGGAACTTATTGTTTTAAATATTGGATTAGAATTAGGTGTTTTATCACCAAAAATATTTGCTATGATGGTTATTATGGCGCTTTCAACAACTTTTATGACGGGCCCAGCGCTAAATTTAATTGATTTTATATTTAAAAAACGAAAAGCAATTCTTCCAAATACATCAGATAATTTAGAATATAAAGTATTGGTTTCTTTTGAAAATCCAGAAGATGGAAAACCGTTGTTAAAAGTTGCAAATAACTTTATTAGTTTAGAAAAAGAAAAGCAATCCATTACGGCTATGTATATTTCTTCCACAAATGAGGTAAATCCGTATAAGATTGAAGAATATGAACGCGAAAGTTTTAAACCTGTATTAAAAGAAGCCACTAAGTTAAATCGAAATATTGAAACACTTTTTAAAGCGTCACGTGACATCGATTCTGATATTGTAGAAGTGAGTAATAAAGGTGAATTTAATTTAGTTTTGATTAATATTGGTTCGTCTATTTTTGAAGGAACACTTTTAGGAAAAGTTTTAGGAATTACTTCCAAAATCATAAATCCTGAAAATTTATTAAACACCTTTACAGGAAAAGAAAAATTGTTTGAAGTCAATTATTTTGATGATAAAACACAAGCTATTATCAACAAAACAGAAGTGCCTTTGGGTATTTATGTAGATAAAGAACTTACCAAAACAGAAAACATTTCAGTCATTTTATTTAATAATGAAGATCAATTTTTATTAGATTACGTAAAATTATTGAAGAAGAATTCACAAGCTAAGATTTCAATTTTTGATACGTATGATATTGTAAATGAGAAGAATAAAATTACTCACGAAAATGTGAAAGTAATTCATTCATCTAAATTAGAAAAAGATTTCTTAAAAGAACAAGATTTATTAATTATGAGTATTGATAGTTGGAAAAAACTAATTGATACCAGAAGTGTTTGGTTAAACAATACACCATCACTTTTAATTATAAAACCATAATATGTTACAAATAGGTGTGTACCACACATTAAAAATAGATAGAGAAACAAAAGTAGGTTTGTTTCTTACCAATGGAAAAGACGATGTTTTATTACCAAATAAATATGTTCCAAATGATTTTGCCATAGGCGATGACTTAACGGTTTTTGTTTACTTAGATCACGAAGAACGTCCCGTAGCTACAACATTAAAACCATTTATTTCCTTAAATTCTTTTGCTGTTTTAAAAGTAAGTTACATCAATAAATTTGGTGCCTTTTTAAATTGGGGAATGGAAAAAGATTTGTTTGCTCCTTTTAAGGAACAAGCCCGCCCAATGGAAAAAGACAAACGTTACATAGTAACAATGTATTTAGATAAACAAACGGGTAGGTTAGCGGCATCAAGTAAAATCAATCAGTTTTTAGATAAAGAACCTTTAGATGTTGAAGTGGGACAAGAAGTAGATTTAATGGTTTCTCATATTACAGAAATTGGAATTAATGTAATTATCAATGGAAAATTTAGAGGATTGGCGTATCAAAATGAAGTTTTTGAAACGGTTTCTCCAGGATACAAAACAAAAGGTTACATTAAAGCCATTCGTCCTGATGGAAAAATAGACGTTTCCTTCCAAAAACAAGGATTTGAAGCCATAGACGACTCCGCGCAGCAAGTGTTAGAAGCTTTGAAACAAAATGATGGCGTTTTACGATTGAATGACAACAGTCATCCAGAAGAAATTAAATCGGTTTTAAAAATGAGTAAAAAAACATTTAAAAAAGCCATCGGAAGTTTATACAAGCAAAAGTTAATTGATATTAATAACGAAGGTATTAAGTTGGTATAACGTTTAAAAACTTACTCTAAATAATGAAAATTAAATTTCTAATCCTTTTTTTGTTCATATTTTTTAATTCTTTTTCTCAAAATATAACTTTTGTAGATATTCTTAGTTTAAAGGATAAAAACAAATCTGAAGTTATTAATTTCTTAAAGGAATATAACTGGGAAATTATGCATCAGCATTATTCAAAAGAAGAAAAATTTGGAGATATTCGCTTTGCATTTGATAACAAAAGTACAGATAGACAAATTCCACAATATATAACCTTTTATCACCAAAATGAAAAAAAAGAAAATAATAGAATTCAACTTCAAGTTTTAAATAAAGAGAAATTTGATAAGCATTTGACTGAGTTTAAATCTTTAGATTTTGATTATATTACAACTATTGTGGATGCCAATCAGACAAAAGAAATTTATAAAAACAATTCAACAACTATTGAAGTAATAATTATGCCGGTGAATAATTACTTTGGAAAACAACAAACTTTTTATACATTTTATATATTTGATAATTCATTTAATTCAATGATAAAAGAATAGAGTCAAGAAGTACTATAACTAAAAAAGCAAATTCAATTGAATTTGCTTTTTTTATATCTAATTATCTAATTTGTCTAAAAATCTAATATTCTAAAAAACTATTTCCCCCATTCACTCGGATTACTATTCCAAGATTTTAGCGTTTCTAATTCTTCTTCCGAAACATATTTTTTCTCCACGGCTTTTTCAATTAAGTTTTCGTAATTACTTAATGTATATACGTCTAATTTTGCAGCTGCAATTTTTTCTTCAGAAATAGGAAATCCATAAGTGAAAATAGCGGCCATTCCTTTTACATTAGCGCCTTCATTACGTAATGCTTCAACTGCCATTAAACTACTTCCGCCTGTAGAAATTAAATCTTCAACTACAATTACGGTCTGACCTTTTTGTAAAAAACCTTCAACCTGATTTTGTCTACCGTGCTTTTTTGCTTCTGGACGAACATAAACAAATGGCAATCCCATAGCTTCTGCAACTAAGATTCCGATAGCAATTGCACCAGTTGCTACACCAGCAATGACATCTGGACGACCAAATTTGGCTTCAATTTGCTTTACGAATTCATCTTTAATATAATTTCTAACCGCTGGAAATGAAAGAATTACGCGGTTATCACAATAAATTGGACTTTTCCAGCCAGAAGCCCAAGTAAAATGATTTTTTGTTTCTAATTTAATTGCGTTTATTTGTAAAAGCAATTCGGCTGTTTGTTGTGCTGTGTTGTTATTAAATATCATATTGCAAATGTATAAAGTTTTTGTAAACGAGAAACCACTTTTTTTAACAAATAAAATTGAAAAGGAAACAAATTTCAAAATTTATCTGTTAGAAACGGTAAATATTCCAAAAGTAATCTCAGAATTATTTTTGAATAAAATACAAAGTGCCTACCTATATCACTCAGATGAAAAGTTAATTATGAAAACTTTGAAATCTAAAATCCCTGTGGCTAAAGCGGGTGGCGGTTTAGTTTTTAACGCTGATGGCGATGTGTTGTTTATTTTTAGAAACGGTAAATGGGATTTACCCAAAGGAGGCGTTGAAAAAGAAGAAACGATGGAAAATGCCGCTATGCGTGAAGTAGAGGAGGAAACCGGTGTTTCAGGTTTAAAAATTACAGAAAAATTACAAAAAACCTATCACGTATTTAAACGTAACGGCGTTTTTAAATTGAAAATTACATATTGGTTTAAAATGCAAACCAATTTCACAGGAGCAACTTCTCCGCAAGAAAAAGAAGGCATTTCTAAAGCAGTTTGGATTAAACCTTCAGATATAGAGGCGACTTTAGGGAATTCTTATGAGAATATTAAGTTGTTGTTTGAATCTGAGAAGGTGATTTAGGTTTTTAATTATTCCAAAACCCTAAAAACAGGATAACGCATAAACTCTTTTTCAAAGTATTTCGAATGTTTGTATACCCAATATAATTGGTCGTTGCCATTTTCTGCAAAAGCTTTGTCGGTTTGTTTTTTTGTTTCGAATTCTTGTTTTAAAGTTGGATTTTCATCTAAAATTTGTTTCGCTACATCTTCAAAAACATAACTGGAATACCCTTCTTTTTGTTGTAAAATCGTATCGAAAAAATTCCAATTAAAATACGAATCAACCGCTTCTGGTTCTAAAGTTTCTAATAGATATTTTACACCTAATTGATTCGTTGAAATTTTATAGTCGCCAGCTCTAAATTCCATTTTCTCTATATTTTTTGTTACGGTAGTATTATAATGTCCGTAATGCCCTTCGTAGGCATTTTTTCCAGTTTGATAAGTGGCAATTGTATAGATTTCTACTTCAAAAATTTCATTTTGAGAAATTTGTGTCATTTCAATATTATTCAATTTCAACAATTCAATAATTTGCCATTGGCTTTGTGGTACCACATAATACTTTGGAATTGTTACAAATTTCGTTGGTTTATAATTTCCGTAAAACGGAATTTTCTTTGTAAAAGGTTTATTTCTATCATAAAACAATCTGTCTTTTCCTGAAATATCACTTGGTTTATATCCGCCTTCATAGCCTTTAAAATCCATATAAGACACTTTTGTAGAATCAATTTTCCAATGTAATGGATATTGCTTTCCAGCTTTAAAATCCTCTAAATTGGCTTTTCTTACTTGTTTGATTTTTTCCCAGTTCGCATCGGTATAATTAATTGCTGTAACCATAAATTCATAAGTCGTTTTCACCCTATCTTTATATGGTTTTAACATATGTGTTTCAGGCACAAATCCTAACGTATTAAATAACGTAGTATAACCTGTGGCATAACGTGGCGTATCGGTAAATTGTTCGTATCCTAAATCAGGTTTTGCACCGTGAATGTTGACATAGGGAATCACGTCAATTTTCTTATTTCGCATATCGTTTACCATTTCTGGATACATTTCATTTTTGAAAAAGTTGCCTAATTTCTCGCCTAAACGTTCGTGTTGTGTGGCAATGCAAGTAAATGTATATTGATAATCGGCGCCATTTGAAACGTGATTGTCTAAAAAAACATCTGGATTAACAGTATGAAAAAGTTCTTGAAAACTTCTGGAATTTCGAGTATCCGATTTAATAAAATCTCTATTTAAATCGTAATTTCTTCCGTTTCCTCTAAATCCGTAGGCTTCAGGTCCGTTTTGATTGGCTCTTGAAAAGGAATTTCTATTTAACATTCCATCAATATTATACACTGGAATAGCAACAACCATCGTGTTTTTTGGTACTTTTATTTTTGCATTGGCAATATCTCGCATTAACATCATAGTCGCATCAATTCCGTCCGGTTCGCCTGGATGAATTCCGTTATTGATTAGCAAAACCGCTTTATTCTGAATAAAACTAAAATTTTTATTTTCAGAAAAAACTATAATATGCAAAGGTTTTCCGCTATCTGTTAGCCCCATAGTTCGCATTTCAATTTTATCTGAATTGGCGTCTAATAATTGGTAAAACGAAATGCATTCTTCGTATGTGGTAGATTGATTTTTGTTACCTTTTTCAAAGGGTGTTGACAAATTTATTTGAGCATTTACTAATAAAGAAGCAAATAAAAACAGTAAGGTATAGCGCATAATTGAATATTTGAATTTCAAAAGTAAGAATTTTAAATGTCAATATCAATTTCAATGTCAATTTCAAAAATCAATTTCAATGTCAATTACAATTTCAATGTCAATTACAATTTCAAAAATCAATATCAATTTAAAAAATCAATTTCAATACTCCCCAAAACGTATAATTGAATATTGGCAAATTAAAAACTACCTTTGCAGGATGAATAAAAATTTACATTCCAACAATATACTTTTGAATTTAGGTATCGAAAGTTTAAATAAAATGCAGGTAGCTGCAGAAACGTCTATATTAATTGATTCTGATGTGGTGCTACTTTCGCCAACAGGTTCAGGTAAAACATTGGCTTTTTTATTGCCTATTTTTCAGCTTTTAGAAGAAGACAACAATAAAGTACAATGTATGATAATTGTGCCTTCTCGTGAATTGGGTTTGCAAATTGAGCAAGTTTGGAAGAAAATGGCTACAACTTTTAAAGTCAATATTTGTTATGGCGGCCATTCTATTGAAACAGAAATAAAAAATCTAAGCAATCCACCAGCAGTTTTAATTGGAACTCCTGGAAGGTTAGCAGACCATTTAGAAAGAGAAACCTTTGATCCAAAGTACATAAAAACCTTAATTTTAGATGAATTTGACAAATCATTACAATTAGGATTTCACGAAGAAATGCGTTTCATCATTGGAAAATTAACTAATTTAGAAAAGCGAATTTTAGTTTCGGCAACAGATGGAGTAGAAGTTCCAAAATATACCAGAATTGAAAATCCGAATGTTTTAAATTATATTGATAAGAAAAAAACAGAAACTAATTTAGATTTTAAATTGGTGATTTCTAAAGAAAAAGACAAGGTTAATTCTTTATTTCATTTAATATGTTCTTTGAAATCTCAGAATGCAATTATCTTTTGTAATCATAGAGAAGCGGTAGAACGAATTAGTGATTATTTAAATGACAAAGGTATTTTCTCTGTATTTTATCACGGTGGATTAGAACAAGAAGAACGCGAACGCGCTTTAATTCAGTTTAGAAATGGTAGTATTTCGTATTTAATTACAACCGATTTAGGGGCTCGTGGTTTGGATATTCCTGAAATGAAAAATGTAATTCATTATCATTTGCCTTCAAAAGTGGATGAATTTACTCACAGAAATGGTCGTACTGCACGTATGATGGCTTCTGGAACCGCTTACATTATCATACACGAAAGTGAGAAAAAAGTGGATTACATTGATTATGATATGAAGAAAATTGATGTTTCTAATTATAGCGTTATTCCAAAACCACCAGAGTTTAAAACCATTTACATAAGTGGTGGCAAGAAAAATAAATTAAATAAAGTAGATATTTTAGGCTTCTTTTCTCAAAAAGGAAAGTTAGAAAAAGGCGACTTAGGATTAATTGAAGTCAAAGATTTTGTATCCTTTGCAGCAGTAAAATATGCTAAAGTAGCACCATTGCTTAAAAATATTAAGGACGAAAAAATGAAAGGCAAGAAATATAAAATTGAAGTTGCCCGAGACGTTGTTAAAAACGCATTAGAAAATCTTTAAAAAAATAATAACCTTCAAGAAAAGAAACTTGAAGGTTTTTTTTATGCTTTATATTTTACCAATAACCGAATCGGGAACAAAAGGCGAAGCATCGCCACCATTTCGTATCACATCACGCACAATACTTGATGATATATATGATGTTTTTGCAGCGGTTAATAAAAAGACAGTTTCAATTTTTGACAACCGTCTATTAGTATGTGCAATCGCTTTTTCGAATTCAAAATCGGCAGGATTACGTAAACCGCGTAATATAAATTCAGCTTTTTCTTCTTTGCATAAATCGATAGTTAAGCCCGTGTAAGTAATTACTTTTACTTTTGGTTCGTCTTTAAAAGCGTCTTCTATAAAACGTTTTCTATCTTCTAAAGAAAACATATACTTTTTGTCTGCGTTTATACCAATGGCAACAATAACTTCATCAAATAAAGAAATGCCTCGCTTAATTATATCGTAATGGCCGTTTGTAATGGGGTCAAACGAACCTGGGAAAATTGCTTTTTTCATAATTAATATTTTTAAATATTTGATTCTGTTAGAATACAAAATTGACTTATTTTTTCCAAATTGGTTTTCTTTCCAAAGCCAATTTAATTTCGTTTTCTAATAAATCTGAAAAATTTAAATTAGCGTAAGCGGCTTGCTGAGGAAATATACTTTGTGGACTCAATCCAGGATTGGTGTTGATTTCGATAAAATGCGGAATGTCGTTCATCACAATAAAATCGATACGAGAAAATCCTTGCATTCCAAGAGCTTCGTATATTTTGGCAGCAGATTGTTCTACTAATTCTGAAACTTCTGACGACAATCGGGCAGGGGTGATTTCTTCTGATTTACCTAAATATTTGGCTTCATAATCGAAAAAATCATTTCCTGAAATGATTTCTGTTATTCCTAAAACTCTTGTATTTCCGTTTAATTTCATCACACCAACCGAAATTTCAACGCCTTTTAATTGTGATTCAATTAAAATGTCTTTATCTTCTGCAAAGGCAAATGCTAATGCTTTGTCTAATTCTGACAGTTCTTTTACCATTGAAACCCCTAAACTACTTCCAGATTGATTGGGTTTTACAAAAAATGGAAATCCCAAAGTTTTAGCAATTTTTTCACCATCAATTTCTTGTCCTTTAGTAACATAAACTGAATTTGCTTTTGGAATATCAAATTTCCCTAAAACGGATAAAGTATCGCGTTTGCTAAAAGTAAGTGCACTTTGGTAAAATCCGCAACCCGTGTAAGGTAAATCAATCAATTCCCAATACGATTGCAAATGCCCGTCTTCTCCCGGTGTACCGTGAATGGTGTTTATTGCTACATCGAAATTTATAGTATTTCCATCCTTTTCAAATGAAAAATCAGCTCTATTTATAGGCAATTTTTGGTCGCCCATTTTTACATACCAACCTTCATTTAGAATATGAACTTCGTAAACTTCGTGTTTATCTTTATTTAAATGGTTTAAAATAAGTTGTCCGCTTCTTAAAGAAATTACAGATTCGTCTGAATATCCGCCCATTACAACTGCTATCTTCATAAAAAAATAATTGTTTCTGTTTTATACAAAAATATCATAAAATGTTTTACTTTTCTTATATTTGCGAAAATATATTTCAATGAGTTTAAGAAAGTTTTTAACCAGTTCCACATTTTTCAAAAATTTATTTTTTGCATTAGTGATTGTCATCCTATTTTTAGTAGTGTTTGTGAAGTTTTTAGATTTCAGTACCAATCACGGCGAAGAAATAAAGGTGCCTGATTTATCTAAAATGAAATTAGAAATTGCCGAAGAAAAATTGGATGAGGATGGTTTAGAAGTTTTTTTATTAGATACGGTTGAATTTAAACCAGAATTTCCTCCTTATACTATCGTAGAACAAGATCCAATAGCGGGTTCAAAAGTAAAAGACGGTCGTAAAATTTACGTAAAGCTAAATGCTGGTGGTTATGCTATGGTTACTTTTCCAGATTTAAAAAACAAAACATTCCGTCAAGCTACAAATGCGTTAAGAGCATTAGGATTGGTAGAAGGCGAATTAAAATATGTTCCAGATATAGCAAAAGATATTGTTCTTGAAGTTTCATATAATGGAAGACCTGTAAAAGCGGGTGATAAATTAATGAAAAATTCTAAAATTGATTTTGTTTTAGGAGACGGGAAAGATATGTTTAAAGATGAAGATTTAGATTCAATCCCAAATAATGAACAAATTAACGATAGTATAGAATAATGCAAGAATTTATAGATGAGAATGAAACGGCTGATGAAGATTTATTTGAACATCATCGGTTTGAAATAGCGAAAGGACAACAACCCTTACGTATAGATAAATTTTTGATAAACAGTATTGAAAATACTACAAGAAGTAAAATTCAGAAAGCAGCTGATGCGGGAACTATTTTCGTAAACGATTGTGCTGTAAAATCCAATTATAAAGTAAAACCAGACGATATAGTTCGAGTAATGCTTGAACACCCACCTTATGAACACTTATTAAAAGGTGAAAACATTCCAATTGATATTGTTTACGAAGATGATCAAGTTATAGTTGTAAACAAACCCGCTGGAATGGTAGTGCATCCTGGACACGGAAATTATTCGGGAACTTTAGTAAATGCGTTGGCGTATCATTTTGATAATTTGCCAATGAATAGCAGCGAAAGACCTGGATTAGTTCATAGAATTGATAAAGATACTTCAGGACTTTTAGTAGTTGCCAAAACAGAAGAAGCTATGTTGCTTTTGACCAAACAATTTGCTGCAAAAACATCTGAAAGAGAGTATTTTGCATTGGTTTGGGGTAATATTGAAGAAGACGAAGGAACTATTGAAGGAAATATCGACCGTCATCCTATAAATAGAATGCAAATGCACGTTTATCCTGAAGGAGAACAAGGAAAACCAGCAATTACTCATTTTAAAGTTATTGAGCGTTTTGGTTATGTTACGGTGGTTTCTTGTCAATTAGAAACAGGAAGAACGCATCAAATTCGTGTACATATGAAATATATCGGACATACACTTTTTAATGATGAACGTTATGGTGGTGATAAAATTTTAAAAGGCACTACGTTTACAAAATACAAACAATTTATAGATAATTGCTTTAAAACATTACCAAGACAAGCGCTTCACGCACGAACTTTAGGTTTTGAACATCCTACCTCTGGGGAATTTTTACGTTTTACAAGTGAAATTCCTGAAGAAATTACGTCGTGGATTGAAAAATGGCGTGTGTATAGTAAAGCTGTACAAATAGAAGAAGAAGATTAATATTAAATACGAATCATAAAAAAAGCAATTATTTCTAATTGCTTTTTTTTATGATTTAATGAAATAATTATACTTTAACTGTCCAACCAAACGTGTCGTCTGCTAATTTGTATTGTATATTATTTAATTTTTCTTTTAAACTTAAAGCGAATGAATTTTCTAATTTAGGTAATTCAAAATATTCTTCTTTATAACAGAAACCAACAATTGGATTAATAACTGCAGCAGTTCCAGCACCGAAAATTTCTTTCAAGGTACCATTTTTTGCAGCAGCAACTAATTCTTCTACTAAAACAGGACGTACTTCAGTGTTTATATTATCTCTTTTTGCAATATCTAAAACAGATTTTCTGGTTACACCATCTAAAATTCGTTCCGAAGTAGGAGCAGTTAATAAGTTATCTCCAATTCTGAAAAATACATTCATCGTACCTGCTTCTTCTAATTTTGTATGTGTGGCGTCGTCAGTCCAAATAATTTGTTGATAGCCTAAATCATTTGCTAATTTTGTTGGATAAAATTGTGCTGAATAATTTCCAGCTGCTTTTGCTGCACCAATTCCACCATTTGCCGCACGACTATAATGTTCTGCAATAATCACTTTAACTTCGCCAGAATAATAAGATTTTGCAGGCGATAAAATTATCATAAAACGATATTGTGTAGACGGTTGCGCAATTACACCGCTACCAATTGCTATCATAAACGGTCTAATGTATAATGAATTCCCATTTCCAAACTTTACCCAATCTCTATCTAAATTCAATAACGATTTTAATCCGTCAATAAAAATTTCTTCAGGAACTTCGGGCATTGCCATACGAACAGCACTTTTATTAAATCGCGTATGATTTTCATCTGGGCGAAACATCCATACATCGTTTTTAGCATCTTTATAGGCTTTCATTCCTTCAAAAATAGCTTGTCCGTAATGAAACACTTTGGCAGAAGGGTCAATTGTAAATGGTTCGTATGCTTTAATTACAGGTGTTTCCCAAGCTCCATTTTTAAAATCACAAATTAACATATGATCTGTAAACGTATTTCCGAAGGTTAGGTTTTCAAAATCTACTTCATTAATTTTTGAAGTAGGGTTTTTTATGATTTTAATCTCGTTTGTAATGCTACTCATTATATGTCTTATGTGTAAGTTCCCCAAATTTTTTACAAATTTATTAAATAAAATATTGTTGAAGATTCATTTTTTGAATAATTATTAACAAAGTTTCGTATTAATGATTAATTTTGTTTTTTTATTTCACTAAACAATTCATAAATTATGAAGAAACTACTTATTCTATTATCTGTATTTATAATAGCTATTTCCTGCAATAAAAAGGAAACTAAAATAGCAGCTAAACCTGTATTTGCATCTTTTGGAGCTAAAATTACAGAAGAAAGTGCCCTTACTAAAGAAGTAGTATTAGAAAAATACAAAACCTTAAAGCCAGGTGATACTATTGAAGTAAAAGTAGCTTCAAAAATTAATGAAATTTGTCAAAACAAAGGGTGTTGGATGACTTTAGATTTAGGAAATGATGAAACAGCATTTGTTAAGTTTAAAGATTATGGTTTTTTTGTACCTATGAATGCTCAAAAAAGAGAAACTATTATTGAAGGTAAAGCGTTTGTTGAAGAAACTTCTGTTGCAGAATTAAAGCATTATGCAGAAGACGAAGGAAAAACTCCAGAAGAAATCGCAAAAATTATAGCACCAAAAACGGAATACAAATTTTTAGCTCACGGCGTTTTAATATCTAAGTAATGAAATATTTTGTACTAATTTTATCCGTTTTATTTATAAGTTGTAATCAGAATAAAACGGAAGAAGAAAATTCAACTTGTGAAAAACCAAAAGCCGATTTTGAAATGTATGAAGCATCTGAAATGGCGACTTTAATGGAACAAATGTATGTACATAACAAACAACTTCGTGAAAAAATAATTAAAAAAGATTCATTAGGAGAAATGCCTAAATATTTCTTGAAGATTTCTGAAGCTACAATGACTAAAGGAAAAGATAGAGACGATTTTTTTAATACTAAATCTGGATTTTTCTTAAAAACACAATCGGAAGTTTACAATTCTAAAAACACTAAGGAAAGTTTTAACACAATGGTAGATGCCTGTATCAGTTGCCACGAAGTGAAATGTGGCGGACCTATAGCAAGAATAAAAACATTATACATAAAGTAAATGAAATCAAAATATTAAACCAGAATGAATTCTGGTTTTTTTATTTTTATTCCGATTGACAAAAGTTATAAATTCCTTAAAATTTAATTTATTTAATTCACAAGTGTAACTTTTTTGTAATTTTATAGAAATATAAAAATTATGAAAAATATATTTATTATTTTATTGGCATTTAGTTTTATTTCGTGCAACAGTCAAAATAAAAATGCAGAACAAGTAAAATCGACTTCAAAAAAAGATACTATGGATTTTAAAATTGTAAAAACAGATGCAGAATGGAAAGCACAACTTTCACCAGAAGCCTATACTGTTTTAAGAGAAAAAGGAACCGAACGTCCTTACACCGGTGAATACGACAAACATTTCGAAAAAGGGATGTATGTGTGTGCTGCTTGTGAAAATCCGTTATTTACATCAGATACTAAATTTGATTCACATTGTGGATGGCCTTCTTTTGATGAAGCAATTAAAGGTGCAACCATATATCATAAAGATACCTCGTATGGTATGATTCGTACGGAAGTAATGTGTGCAAAATGTGGAGGCCATTTAGGTCATGTTTTTGATGACGGACCTCAAGAAACCACAGGGCAGCGTTATTGTACGAATTCGGTTTCAATAAAGTTTTTACCTGCTAAATAATTCTTTACATAGCAATTTAAAAACAACTAAAACTAAATTTTCTCATTCTAATATATAATTTTATCTTCGCATCTGCGTTATTACAGAATAACAGAAACATGCTAAGAAAACTTTTACCGATATTTATTGTCTTTGTTTCGCCTATTTATGCACAAGTAGGAGGACAGTCGGTATATCAGTTTTTAAATTTAGTTCAATCGCCAAGACAAGCCGCTTTAGGTGGAAAAACGGTAACTATTGTAGATTACGACGTAAATCAAGCCATTTTCAATCCTGCAACTATAAACCCAAAAATGCACAATCAATTGGCTACCAGTTATAGTAATTATTTTGGTGAAGTCACCTATGGTACTGCAAACTATGCTTATACGTGGGACAGACATGTGCAAACTTTTCATATTGGTGCGAATTATGTAAACTACGGAAATTTTGATGGGTATGACGAAGTAGGAAATACTACAAACAGCTTTACAGGATCAGAAGGTGCTTTGTCGTTTGGGTATTCTTATAATCTGCCATGGACGAATTTTTATGCAGGAACTAATGTAAAATTAATTACGTCAGCATTAGAATCTTATAATTCATTTGGTGTGGCGACAGATATTGGATTTTTATATATTGATGATAAAAATGATATTAATTACGGATTATCATTTAGAAATATTGGTTATCAAATTACGCCTTATGAAACTACGAGAGAAAAACTGCCTTTTGAAATTACAGCAGGAATTTCACAGTTAGTTGAAAATGTACCTATTAGATGGCACCTAACTTTTGAGAATTTGCAACAATGGAATATTGCTTTTGCAAATCCGAATAGAGCAAAAAGTAGTTTAGATGGTTCTTCCGAAGGCGAAAAGGTATCGTTTTTTAATAATGCGTTACGTCACGTAATACTAGGAGCGGAGTTATTTCCAGAAAAAGCGTTTAATATTCGTTTAGGATATAATTTTCGTCGTGGACAAGAATTAAATATTATAGATCAAAGAAATTTTTCTGGAATTTCAGCAGGTTTTAGTTTGCGATTTAATAAAGTACGATTTGATTTTTCACATTCACGTTATACGGTTGCAGCAAATTCGAGTATCTTTGGTTTAATGATTAATCTAGATTAATAGGGTTAAAGGTTTTGGGTAAAAGGCAAAGGGAAAACAAATGTTTAAAATATGAAAAAAATTACCATAGCAATAGACGGATTTTCGTCGACAGGAAAAAGTACATTAGCCAAACAAATTGCTAAAGAACTTGGTTATATTTATGTAGATACCGGTGCAATGTATCGTGCGGTAACGTATTTTGCTATGCAACATAATTTTGTTACTGATACGCATTTAGATGCTGAAGAATTAATAAAAAATCTTTCAAATATTACGTTGCAATTTCATTTTAATGAAACATTAGGATTTGCTGAAATGTTTTTAAATAATGAAAACATTGAACAAGCCATTCGTACTATTGAAGTCTCACGTTTAGTAAGTAAAATTGCTGAAATATCTGAAGTTCGATCTAAATTAGTGGAACAGCAACAAAAAATGGGACAAAATAATGGTATCGTTATGGACGGTCGTGATATAGGAACCGTTGTTTTTCCGAATGCCGATTTAAAACTATTTATGACTGCAAGTTCACAAACCAAAGCCCAACGCCGTTTCGATGAATTACTTGAAAAAGGGCAACGGGTAACGTTTGAAGAAGTGCTTCAAAACGTTCAAGAACGAGATTATATTGATACGCACAGAGAAGATTCACCATTAGTAAAAGCTGAAGATGCTATTGAAATTGACAATTCAGACTTGACTAAAAAAGAACAATTTGAATTGGTGATGGAGTTGGTGAATGAGAAGTTAGAAGAGTAATGTTATAAAATAATAAATAATTTTAAAATTAAATAAAGATGAAAAAAGTCATTATAAATTGTTTTGCTATTTTGTTTTTTATTCAAATTAGTCATTCACAAAGTGTTCAATTTGGTATAAAAGCTGGTGCGAATTATGCAAATGTTACGGGTTCAAAAATAAATACAAATGCTATTGTAAATTATCATGCGGGCATTGTAGCGAAAATTGGGCTAACAAAAGGTTTGTCATTTCAACCGGAATTGCTTTATACTACTCAAGGAGCTTCGTACGAGACAGCACTTGCTGATTATAAAAATGAGTTGGGATATATCGTTATACCTGCAATGCTCCAAATTCACCTTTCTAAAAGCATAACACTAGATATGGGTCCACAAGTGGGTTTCTTATTAAATGAAAAAAATAATTTTGATGTTCAAAAATCCAACACATTTGATGCTTCAGCAAATGCAGGTTTAGGATTGAAAATTACGAATTCTATTTTTGCTCAAGCTAGATATTGTGTAGGCTTAACAAAATTACAACCCAATTCAGACATTAAAAACAATGTAGTGCAACTTTCTTTAGGAATATTGTTTTAATTGCAGTCACTTTTTCCTACAAATTATTTGTATTTATCAAAAAAATAGTATCTTTGCACACCTTTTGGCGGAGTAGAGTTTTCAATTGGTAATCAAATATTTATGTAAATCACTGTTGTTGTTTTAACCTGCACAATAAAACTCAAAAAAAACACAACATACAAATTAAACACGCATGTCTGAATTAAACAAAGACCAAGAGTCGTTTTTAGCAGATTTCAACTGGCATAATTATGCTGAAGGAATTGACCCTATTGACGCAAGTAACCTTCAAGAATTTGAAGATTTAGTATCAAAAACATTCATCTCAACTTCTGACGAAGAAGTAGTAGAAGGAGTAGTTGTAAGAATCACTGACAGAGATGTTATTGTTGATATCAACGCTAAATCTGAAGGAGTTATTTCTTTAAACGAATTCCGTTACAATCCATCTTTAAAAGTGGGTGACAAAGTGGAAGTATTAATTGATATCCGTGAGGATAAAACAGGTCAATTAGTATTATCTCACAAAAAAGCAAGAACAATCAAAGCATGGGATAGAGTTATTTCTGCTAACGAAACTGGAGAAATTGTTAACGGTTTTGTTAAATGTAGAACTAAAGGTGGAATGATTGTTGATGTATTTGGTATTGAAGCTTTCTTACCAGGTTCTCAAATTGATGTGAAACCAATCCGTGATTACGATCAATACGTAAACAAAACTATGGAATTTAAAGTTGTGAAAATTAATCACGAATTTAAAAACGTAGTTGTTTCTCATAAAGCGCTTATCGAAGCTGATATCGAAGTTCAGAAAAAAGAAATCATCGGTCAATTAGAAAAAGGACAAGTATTAGAAGGTGTAGTTAAAAACATTACTTCTTATGGTGTGTTCATTGACTTAGGTGGTGTAGATGGATTAATCCATATTACAGACTTATCTTGGTCTCGTATCAATCATCCAAGCGAAGTATTAGAATTAGATCAAAAATTAAATGTTGTAATTTTAGATTTCGATGACGAGAAAACAAGAATTCAATTAGGTTTAAAACAATTAAACGCTCATCCATGGGATGCTTTATCAGCTGAATTAAATGTTGGTGACAAAGTAAAAGGTAAAGTAGTTGTTTTAGCTGATTACGGTGCTTTCATTGAAGTAGCTGAAGGAGTTGAAGGATTAATTCACGTTTCTGAAATGTCTTGGTCTACACATTTACGTTCTGCTCAAGATTTCGTTAAAGTTGGTGATACTGTAGATGCAGTTATCTTAACTTTAGATAGAGATGATAGAAAAATGTCATTAGGTATTAAACAAATGACACAAGATCCATGGACAGGAATTACTGAGAAATATCCAGTAGGTTCTAAACATACAGGAATTGTAAGAAACTTTACTAACTTCGGAATTTTCGTAGAATTAGAAGAAGGAATTGATGGTTTAGTTTATATTTCTGATTTATCTTGGACTAAAAAAATCAAACATCCATCAGAATTTGTTAACGTTGGTGACAAATTAGATGTTGTAGTTTTAGAATTAGATGTTGAAGCTCGTAAATTATCTTTAGGTCACAAACAAACTTTAGATAATCCTTGGGACAAACACGAAGCTGCTTATGCAGTAGGTACAGTTCACACTGGTACTGTTTCTGAAATTGTTGATAAAGGTGCTACTGTAGAATTTTCTGAAGACGTTCAAGGATTTGTTCCAACGCGTCATTTAGAAAAAGAAGATGGTAAAAAATTGAAAAAAGGTGATTCAATTGAATTTAAAGTTATCGAATTTAACAAAGAATTCAAAAGAATTGTTGCTTCACATACTGCTACTTTCAGAGAAGAAGAAGAGAAAAACTTCAAAGCTGCTTCAAACGAATCTAGCAATAACAATGTAGCTTCATCTTCAAACAATGCTGAAAAATCTACTTTAGGAGATATCGATGCATTAATGGAGTTAAAAGCAAAAATGGAAAAATCAGAGAAAAAATAATTTTCTAATTTTATACAAAAACAATCCCAATCAGAAATGGTTGGGATTTTTTTATTAATACAATCAAACGTTATGTTTAAAGATATCGACTTCAAAAGAGCACTGCAAGAATTACCAGAAAAGGAGAAAGACAAACTTATTTTAAGATTGTTACGACGAGATTTGGATTTAGCAGAAAAATTATATTTTGAGTTGGTAGACACCGATTCTATAGAAGACAAACGAAAAATAATGGAAATAAATATTTCTAAACAAATTCATCGTTTTTCTGAAAATTTTCACTCATTAGATTATATAGCAATTGAAATGCGTAACATCAGCGGAAAAATTTCGCATCACGTGAAAATTACAAAAGATAAGTTTGGAGAAATTAGTTTGAATTTACAAATGCTAAATGAAGTTATTGAGCAAAATGCCTTTTCATTAACACATTCAAAACCACAAAAATCTACTAAATTTTATAATTATGTAATTGTTCGAGCTTTTAAAATTTTACTTTTAAATCAGGCACTTCACGAAGATTTTCTTTTGGATTTTAAAGAAGATTTGAATAGGTTAGGAGTCAATATTTCTAAGGACAAGATGCTTTTAAAATCGGCAAACTATAACAGTTTAGATATCAACTGGATTTTAGAGGCAGAAATACCAGAAAATATTCTTCAAATTCATAAAGAAATAAAAGCGGTAGGTTTTTTAAAATAGAAATAACGCTGAGATTCGCAGAGAAAGTACAGAGCTTCACAAAAATAAATTATTAAATAATAAGTTGTCAATCTGAACTTGTTTCAGATTCTATATTGTTTAGATTCTGAAACAAGTTCAGAATTTCAGAATGGACAAAAAAAATCCTTTTAAGTTTTAAATTAAAAGGATTTATATATTCTATTATAATTATTTTATCTTAAAACCGCTTCAAATTTTGTTTCGAAATTGCTTTGTAATTTATTCATAATTTTATCAATCTGAACATCTGTTAGTGTGTTTGAGGTATCTTGTAAAACAAAACTTAAGGCATACGATTTTTTCCCTTCTGGTAGGTTTTTCCCTTCGTACACATCAAATAAGTTGATATTTTTCAATAACGATTTTTCCGTTTGTTTTGCCATTACATATAACTCTTCAAAAGTTACAGATTGATTTACTAATAGCGCTAAATCTCTTCTTACTTCTGGGAATTTAGGAATATCAACTAATTTTATTTTATTTGAAACATATTTTTGAATGGCATCCCAATTTACATCTCCATAAAACACATCTTGTTTGATGTCGAATTGTTTTAAAACTGATTTTTTAATGGTTCCTAATTCGACAATCACTTCATTTCCAATAGCGAAACCCATTCCTTCAGCAAAAACATCATGAGTAACAGGAACCGTTTTAACTTTCGTATCGATATTTAATTTTGACAAAATAGCAGTAATATATCCTTTAAATAAAAAGAAATCGCTTGGTTTTTGAGCAACATTCCAGTTTTCAGAAGTTGCATTTCCAGACATTGTAATGGTCAAATGCTTTTTTTCTGAATATTTTCCTTCTATACTATGGTATGTTTTTCCAAATTCAAATAATTTTAAATCTGAATTTCTTCTATTAATATTATAAGAAACCGCTTCTAAAGCTGAAAACAATAATGATTGACGCATTACAGATAAATCATTACTTAATGGATTTAACATCGTAACGGTTTCCTCTGAAAGAATTTGTTCTGAATAGGCGATGTAACTCGAAGTTGTTAAAGAATTGGCCATCATTTCATTAAATCCTAATGAACACAATTGATTAGCAATTATATTTTGCACTTTAAATTCTTCTGTTCTTGAAGAATTTGAAACCGATGCATTAATTTTATTAGGGATTTTAATGTTGTTATAACCAAAAACTCTAAGAATTTCTTCAATAACATCAACTTCTCTTTGCACATCTACACGGTACGGAGGAATATTTAAACCTAAACCAGCATCAGAAATACTATTGATTTTAATATCTAATGAAGCTAAAATATTTTTAATGGTTTCTTTTTTAAGTTCTTCACCAATAAGTTTATTTACTTTTTCAAAAGATAGAAAAACATTAAAATCTTCTATCTTTTTAGGATAAATGTCAATTAAATCTGAAGTAATTTCGCCACCTGCAACTTCTTGGATTAACAAAGCAGCACGTTTTAACGCATAGTCTGTTATTTGTGGATCAATTCCTCTTTCAAATCGGAATGACGCATCCGTTGATAAAGTATGTCTTTTTGCCGTTTTTCTTACAGAAACAGGATTAAAATAAGCGCTTTCTAAGAAAATATTAGTTGTAGTTTCCGTTACTCCAGAATTGGCACCACCAAAAACACCAGCCATACAAATAGGTCCAGATTCATCGCAAATCATTAAATCTTCCTCATGTAATGCACGCTCTATACCATCTAAAGTTGTGAATTTTGTATCGGCTGAAACTGTTTTTACAATAATTTTATTACCACTAATTTTATTGGCGTCAAAAGCGTGTAAAGGTTGCCCTAATTCGTGTAATACATAATTTGTTACGTCAACAATATTGTTTTTTGGAGTAAGTCCAATTGCTTTTAATCGGTTTTGTAACCAACTTGGTGAAGGTTTTACTGTAATTCCTGAAATAGTTACACCAGCATATCGAGGCGCTAATTTAACATCTTCAACTTTTACATCTATTTTTAAGGTTCTTTTATCTACTTTAAATTTACTTACAGAAGGTGTAATAAATTCAGTAGTTACGTTTGATTGTAATAAACCTGCTTTTAAATCACGAGCAACTCCCATATGACTCATGGCATCTGCACGATTTGGAGTTAATCCAATTTCAAAAACTTCATCTACTTCAATGTTAAAAACTTTACTTGCTGGAGTTCCTGGTTTTAAATCATCAGCTAAAATCATAATTCCATCATGACTAGTGCCTAAACCTATTTCGTCTTCGGCACAAATCATTCCGTGGCTTTCTTGCCCTCTAATTTTTCCTTTCTTTATTTCAAAAGCGTTTCCTTCTTTATCATATAATTTTGTTCCAATAGTAGCTACAGGTACTTTTTGACCTGCCGCAACATTGCTGGCTCCACAAACTATTTGTACTGGTGGATTTCCGTCACCTAAATCTACGGTTGTAATTTTTAACTTATCGGCATCAGGATGTTTTTCACAAGTTAATACATGTCCAACTACAATACCTTTCAGGCCGCCGGTAACACTTTCAAATGCTTCAACAACTTCAACTTCTAAACCTAAATCGGTAAGTAAAGCGGCTGTTTCATCTGATTTCCAGTCTATTTTAATAAATTGTTTTAGCCAATTATAAGAAATACGCATGTTTCGAAATTTTAATAAGATTGCAAAGATAAGTATTTGATTAGAATTTAAAAGTAATTTTTGTACTTCATACAGAATTTATTGGTAAAATATTTTTCCCTAAAATTCAATTTGAAACATATTGTTTTTGTAATTTTGTATTTCGTTTTATAAAAATCAAAATGGAAAAAGGTCATCATGGCTTGCACAAACTTTCTGCAGCCGGTTTACTAGTTACGCTAGGTATTATTTATGGAGATATTGGAACTTCTCCTTTGTATGTTCTTAATGCAATTATTGGAAAAAATCCTATAGATTCAGATATCATAAAAGGAGCTATTTCTTGTATTTTTTGGACATTAACACTTCAGACCACAATAAAATATGTAATTCTAACGCTTCGAGCGGATAATAATGGAGAAGGTGGTATCTTTTCGTTATACGCTTTAATTAGAAAAGCCAAAATTAAATGGTTGTTGTTTCCTGCCATAATTGGAGGTTGTACGTTATTAGCGGATGGTATAATTACACCGCCCATTTCTGTTTCATCAGCAATAGAAGGAGTAAAGACAATGTACCCAAGTTTTGAAGAAAAATATATAATGTACATTGTAATTTTAATTCTGACGTTGTTATTTGCTATACAACAGTTTGGAACTAAATTTATTGGGAAGTTTTTTGGACCTGTAATGTTCGTATGGTTTGCTATGCTTGGTGGTTTAGGTTTAATCCAAACGATTAATAATGTTGATATTCTATCTGCTTTAAATCCGTATTATGCTTATAAGCTTCTTTCAATTCACGGAGGTTATTTATATTTAGGTGCTGTATTTTTATGTACAACAGGGGCAGAGGCCTTGTATTCAGATTTGGGACATTGTGGAAAAGAAAATATTAGAATTAGTTGGATTTTTGTAAAAGCAACTTTAATTTTAAATTATTTAGGTCAAGGCGCTTGGTTAATTCAGCATGATGGTCAAACTTTAGTACAAGCTGGAATTACAAATCCTTTTTACGGAGTAATGCCAGAATGGTTTTTACCTTTCGGAATTGCAATAGCTACTTTAGCAGCAATTGTAGCGTCACAAGCATTGATTAGTGGATCATTTACTTTAATTAATGAAGCCATTCGTTTGAATTTTTGGCCAAAAGTTAAAATAAAATATCCAACAGAATTACGCGGACAATTATATATTCCGTCTTTAAATTGGTTACTATGGGCAGGTTGTATTTTTATTGTACTTTACTTTGAAAAAGCGGCTGCAATGGAAGCGGCATATGGTTTGGCAATTGTTTTAACGATGTTAATGACAACCACATTGCTGAATTTTTATATGATAATTAAAAGATATAATAGAACCTTTATTTGGGTAATTGTAATCACGTATTTAATTATAGAATTGGCCTTCTTATATGCTTGTATGCATAAATTTGGCGAAGGTGGATACATTACTTTAATTATTGCATTTGTATTATTTGCCGTAATGACATGTTGGTATTTTGCAAGAAAAATTAGAAACAGATTTGTAGAATTTGTGAAATTAGATAAATATTTACCTGTTTTAGAAGATTTAAGTAGAGATGAATCTATTGCAAAATACGCTACAAATTTAGTGTATTTAACAAGTGCGGATAACCGATACGAAATTGAATCTAAAATTATTTACTCTATTATTAATAATAGTCCGAAACGTGCTGATATTTATTGGTTTGCTCACGTACATGTTGTAGATGAACCGTATACAATGGAATACAGAGTTTGCGAATTTATTCATGATGATGTTATCCGTGTCGATTTTAGATTAGGATTTAGAGTTGCACCAAAATTCAATAAAATGTTTGCTCAAGTTGTAAAAGACATGCAAAAAAGGGGAGAAGTAGATTTAATAAGTAGATATACTTCTTTGCATAAACATAAAATTATTAGCGATTTCAGATTTGTATTAATAGAAAAATTCATGTCGTATGACAATGCTTTGCCTTTCTATGAAAAACTGATTTTAGACGGCTATAATGTATTGAAAAAATTAGGCTTATCGGAAGAAAAAGCATTTGGTTTAGATCCAGGTTCGGTTACTATTGAGAAGTTTCCGTTAAAAATTTCAGAGACGAAAGCATTAAAATTAACAAGAATAGATTAAAATAAAAAAGCCAGAATATTAGTCCTGGCTTTTTTATTAAATCACTTTTTTAATCACTCTTAGTTTGTGAGTATGTCTTCCTGTATCTACATTATAAATACCTAAATGGTCAATTCTGTCAATTCTAACTTTTCCTGAAGCGTGAATGATATAATTGTTCTCCATCATAATTCCAACATGAATTATATTTCCTTCATCGTTATCAAAAAAAGCCAAATCTCCAGGCTCACTTTCTTCAATAAAGCTTAATGCTTCTCCTTGAATTGCTTGTTGTGAGGCATCTCTTGAAAGGGTATACCCGTTAAGTTTATACACCATTTGTGTAAAACCTGAACAATCAATTCCAAAAGGCGTTTTTCCACCCCATAAATAAGGCGCGTTTAAATATAAATAAGCTGTTTTTAGAATATTATCTTTGGATTTTATGCCGCATTCTTTTTGACCTTCAAATTGATAATTCGACGTATTAATTTCGTTATTATCTAAAAAATTTAAGCTACTACCTAATGGAATAGGCATAAGTTGATTCGAATCATAAGAAATAAAATCAATTAATTCGCCGTTTAAAACCGTTTCTGATTTTTCTAAAATAAGGTATTGGTTTTCTGTAATCTTTTGAAATTGTTTGATATCTATCCAACCTTCATAAGTATCGAATGTAGTTTGAATTTTTGTCCACTTAGGTGTAGATTCTGTAATCTTGAATGTGTCGCCAAATAGCAATTGTGAAACCATTTCGCTTTTATCGCTGGCTTCACTTCGTATGGGTACAATTCCTAAATTACAAATTCCAAACATGCCGTTATAATTTATGCTCTTTCAATAACAATTGCAGAAGCACCACCACCACCATTACAGATAGCTGCAGCACCAATTTTTGCATTGTTTTGCTCAAGTACATTTATTAATGTTACGATAATTCTTGCACCAGAACATCCTAATGGATGACCTAATGAAACAGCACCTCCATTAACATTTATTTTATCATTATCTAATCCTAAAATTTTAGCATTAGCTAAGCCTACAACTGAAAAAGCTTCATTAAACTCAAAAAAGTCAACATCCGAAAGGGTTATTCCAGCTTTGTCTAATGCTTTTGGTAATGCTTTTGCAGGCGCCGTTGTGAACCATTTAGGCTCCTGTGCCGCATCTGCGTATGATTTAATGAATGCTAAAGGTTTTAAACCTAATTCATTTGCTTTTTCTTCACTCATTAATACCAATGCAGCAGCACCGTCATTAATAGTTGAAGCATTTGCCGCAGTAACTGTTCCTTCTTTTGTAAAAACAGCAGCTAAAGTAGGTATACGATCTAATTTTACATTAGTGTATTCTTCGTCTTTAGAAACTATTATTGGATCTCCTTTTCTTTGTGGTACTTCAACAGGAACAATTTCGGCATCAAATTTACCAGCATCCCAAGCAGAAGCTGAACGTGTGTAAGATTGAATGGCAAAATTATCTTGTTCTTCACGAGAAATACTATGTTCTGTAGCACATAAATCAGCTGAAACACCCATAGCATTCCCATCATAAGCATCAATAAGCCCATCTTTTTGCATCCCATCCACAAAAGTTGTAGGACCAAACTTTACGCCATTTCTTAAATGTGCATAATGTGGAATTAAACTCATGTTTTCCATACCACCAGCCACAATAATTTCTGCATCTCCAGCCATAATTGCTTGAGCGCCTTGCATTACTGCTTTCATTCCAGATGCACAAACTTTATTTATAGTGGTACATATTACTTCATTAGATAATCCAGCAAATAATGCAGCCTGACGAGCAGGTGCTTGACCATTACCAGCCTGAACCACATTACCCATTATTACTTCGTCTACTAAAGAAGGGTTTAAATTTATTTTATTTAAAGCACCTTTAATCGCTGCTGCTCCTAATTTAGTTGCAGGTACACTTGATAATGCGCCCATAAAACTTCCAATTGGCGTTCTCACAGCGGATACAATTACTACTTTTTTATTCATTTTGTTTCAATTTTGTTTTGCGAAAGTAACAAAATTTTACCAAATTTTAAACAATTTATTGCTTTTTTAATGAGATATAATAGACATTCAAAAGAAAAAATGAATAGAAGTCCAATATGATTTTTTCTGTATGATGTTGATATTTAGCAGGTTTGTTTTAAATTTAAAAATTATACTATTTTTTAATTGGAAATAAAAGAATGTTATCCTATATTTGCAACCGCAAAAAAGGATAATTCTTTGCGGAATTAATAGGAGAGGTGCCGGAGTGGTAACGGAGCAGATTGCTAATCTGTCGACGGGTGACTGTCGCCAGGGTTCGAGTCCCTGTCTCTCCGCTTTTTTTCGGGGTGTAGCGTAGCCCGGTTATCGCGCCTGCTTTGGGAGCAGGAGGCCGCAGGTTCGAATCCTGCCACCCCGACAAAAATAGGCTAACTCGATAGAATCGGGACAAGCCCCCGACAACATTTGGTTGTCAAAAGTATAAAAATTTAGGTTGCGTAGCTCAGCTGGATAGAGCAACTCACTTCTAATGAGTAGGTCCCAGGTTCGAATCCTGGCGCGATCACAAAAAAACCTCGATAGTTATATCGAGGTTTTTTGTTTTAAAAACTAACTTGTCTTAAAATGGTTTTGCCAAATGGGATAAGTCTAATATTTTCTATTTGATTGGTTGTTTTATTTTTGGCATTCAAAATAATTTGACCATTATTCAAGGAAGCTTGATTTTCTTCAATAAATTCAAAACGATTGGTATTAATTGGCTTATAGGTTAAATCATTAAAATTAGTGAAATACGATTTTCCTCTTTGCTCAATAGCATCGATGGGTTTTGCATAAAACAATGCGCCGTAGCTAAAGTATTTCTCTTGATTTGCATCTACTTTAATTTGAATTTCGGTTTTAAATTCAATTTGAATTTTATCCTCATTTTCAAATTTTCTATCAATAACTATGAAATCATTTTCCAAAACATAGCTTTCATTAGTTATAACTTTACTAGCCCATGCTGGTTTTCTAATTTTGATTATAGGTTGCGCATAAGTAGGATTTGAAATCTTGAAAGTAAATTTATTCTCATATGGATATTCGGTAATTGTTTCAATTTTAATGAATTGATTTTGAATTTTTGTTTCTACAGAATTAGGCATTAAAAGCACATTTACAAGCGTATTTTCGTTTTCTTTTAGCCATGATTTTTCAATGAAATAAGGAGTAATTCTACCAGCATTGGGATTGCAACAAACAGCTACATCTTGATGTGCGGGCGAATATTTGTATCTGGTTTGATTTCGGTTAGGCTCCACTTCACCATTTTTTGTACCCATCATTTCATACGAATTGTCGGTCTTTAAATAAGCAATACAAGAATGATTCGGGTTTCTAGAACCTTGAGCTGCATTGTAGAAAATAGTCTCTATGACTTCTGCCGTTTTAGGATTTCCTTGCTTTTGTAATAAAACGGTATAACTGTCTAATAATTCATGTAACGAACAATATTCATAACCTGTATGGGTTGCATCTGCAGTTCTTTCGGCAATCCATTCATCGCCAATAGCCCCACCTGTTAGTGTTGTGGTGTTCTCAATTCGTTGAATGTAAATCTCCAATGCTTTTTGTAATTCAGTATTTTTATCAGCATAAGTGGCAACTAATAATGGACGTAAATGCTCGTAGGTATGCACACCATGCGATTGTAACTTGTAGTTTGGATTTAAAATATTGTTCAATTGAACGTCTTTTTCGGATTGATAGGTTTTGCTAAAATCCAAAAATAAAAATAGGGCATAGTCTGCATATTTTGTATCGCCTGTGATTTGATACATTTTATCTAAAACATCGGTAAACGTTAATCCGTGTGATACGCCACCATTAAATGCTTTGCCTGATTCAAACGGACTTGATTTACCTATTGGATAATTTGTCATTACATTATCTACAGCTTTCACAATAGCATTCCATACTTTTTTGTCTTTTGAATACTCATAATACGCCAGTAAACCACGATACATAGTAGCTTTTGACCATAACTCGCCATTTTCAGAGTTGAATTGGTAACGTAATTCTTTATCGTAAATGCCAATATAACCGTCTTCATCTTGCGATTTCAAAACTTTTTGAACATATTGTTCTACTTTTTTAAGCCCTGCTTTGTCATTCAATAGGATTACATTTCGAATGTACCCATCCCACCAATTGGATTGTGTTTCGCTGTTCCACCATTTGTATTGTTCGCTACCTTCTGCATCACCTTCTTTATTGTTCCCTAAATCTTTAACCGTACTATTTTTGTGAAGTCTTCCAGAGCTATAAATGGGGTCATTGATTAAGTCAGGGACCAATTTATCCAAATTGCCCACAAAACCATCAACATCTTTTTGCATTTGTGTCTTCAGCCAGCCAGTTGGCTTGATGCTTCCAAAAGGTAGTATTTGATATTTTTCAGCCACTTTATTTTGGTTTTGACCATGTATTGTCAAAGAGAATAAAGTCAAAATTAGTAGTGTTTTATGAATATTTCTCATAATTAGTATTGATTTGTCATTTGAAAAATAAGTGTTCCGCCATTTATAATATCCGAATAGTTTATAATTGGTTTATTTAATTCTTTATTATTAAGTTTTTGAGTGTTTGAATAACTATTATCTTCAGAAAAATTAGATGTACTTATAGTAAATTTTTTATTATTTTTTAAATGGATTGTTGCGTTTTTGACTTGAGGCACTCCCAAAACAAACTCGCCATTGGCAGGATTTACAGGATAAAAACCTAGCGTAGACAAAATATACCAAGCCGACATTTGTCCGCAATCGTCATTTCCTATCATTCCATCTGGTGTATTATTGTGAAATTCGTTGATAATTTTATGAATGTATTTTTGTCCCACTTTTGGTGTATCGGAAAAAGCATATAAATACACTATATGATGACTCGGTTCGTTACCATGAGCATATTGTCCAATCATGGCTTCTTGTCCTAAAAATTTATTTGGATTGACACTTTCAATGGTAAAAAAATCATTTAATTTTTTGGTGAAAGCCGATGTTCCTCCCAATAGATTTTTCATACCCTTTACATCATATTGCGCTGGAGTCCAAAAGTATTGCCAAGCATTGGCTTCGGTATAATCGCCTGGATTGTTCATGGGTGAGGTAGCTGTCAAAGGGTCAAATGGCGTTCTCCAATTGCCATTGGTATCTTTACCTCGAAAGAGTTGGGTTGATGTGTCAAATAGATTTTTGTAGAAATTAGCTCTTTTAGTGAAATTTGAATAGGTTGCTTTATCGTTCAATTTTTCAGCCATTTCGGCTACACACCAATCGTCATAGCCACTTTCTAACGTTCTTGAAACCGCTTCATTATCTAATTTATCAAAGGGATAATAGCCATATTGATTATACAATTCCCAATCGGAATTAATGTGACTTTTGGCTGAAGTTTCAATCATAGCTTTGAATGCTTCGTTTTTATCAAAACCCATAAATCCATTAGTATAAGCCGATAAAATCATCGGTATTGCGTGATTGCCAATCATACAATAATTATCTTGTCCCCAAGCCGTCCAAATAGGTAAAAATCCAGCGGCTTTGTGATGTAATAATAAGGTATTTATAATTCCATCAATTTTTTCAGGCGCAATAATTTGCAACAACGGAAAAGCACCTCTGTAAATATCCCAAATAGATAAAGTGGAGTAATATTCCTTATTTGTAGCATTATTGATTGCATCATTAGCGCCGCGATAGTTGCCATCTACATCGGCAATATTTGAGGGTTGTAATAATAAATGGTATAGCGAAGTATAAAAGATTTCTTTTTGTTTTTGAGGTGCTTCGAAGTCAATTCGGTTGAGATAATCATTCCAAACTTTCTCGGCATTTAGTTTTACTTTTTCAAAGTTCCAATGCAGTATCTCAGATTTCAAGTTCAATTGTGCACCTTCAATACTAACAGTAGATAATGCAATTTTCGTAAGTAAAATTTTATTATCCGATAAATCAAAATCAATTTTAAATATCGGTGCATTTTGCTTTTTACCTTTCGGAAGCTCTTGTATTGCAGAAAAAGGACTATCAAAATGTATCGTAAAAAAATATTTTTTGGTTACCCAACCTTTGGTTTTACAATACCCTGAAATCGTTGTATTGTTTTCAATTTTAATATCATTCTCTAACACCAAACTATCGTTTAAAAATTGAATTCCGTGTTGAAAATCCAACAACAATTGCGCTTGTTTGTTAGGATAAGTATATTTATGAAAAGCTACTCTTTCTGAACACGTTAATTCTACTTTAATACCATCTTTCTTAGTTAAAGTGTAATAACCAACACTCGATTTTTCTGAGTCTTTATGATAACTATTCTTGTATTTTATTTTATTTTGATTGAACGGCAATAAAAGAATATTACCCATTTCGCCAATTCCTGTGCCACTAAAACGCATTTGTGAAAAACCTAAAAGTAACGTGTCTTTGTATTGATAGCCGCTCGTGTGATTCCAACCTTCAATTGAATTGTCAGGTCCCGGTTGCACCATTCCAAAAGGCATAGAAGGGCCTGGGAACGTATGGCCTGTTCCATCAGTTCCTATAAAAGTATTTACAAACTTGGCATTGTTTTGAGCATTTACACCTAAAATAGTAAGCAAAAACAATATACAATAATTGATTTTTTTTATTTCCATAAAGTATCCATTTGTTCGAGGGTTTTATTCTTGGTTTCAGGCACTTTTTTCCAAACAAAAAATAATGAAAATAAGCAAATTACAGAAAACAAATAAAATGGAAATGCACCATTAAAATGATCTTTCAACCATTGGTTTTCAACTAAAGTAGGAAAAAATTGAGTTACCACAAAATTTGCCACCCATTGAATGAAAACACTAATAGCCAAAGCTAAACTTCTTATTTTAGTTGGAAAAATTTCAGATAATAATACCCATACAATTGGACCCCAAGAAATACTAAAAGCGCCCATAAATAGCAATAAGAATGGTAAGACCCAATTACCAACAGCATCAAAATAAATGAAAAGACCAACCGCAGCTAAGGCAATAGTCATACCGATAGAACCGATGTAAAGCAGTGGTTTTCGACCCATTTTATCTACTAATTTAATGGCAAACAAAGTGAAAATTAAATTCACAACACCTAGAATACTGGTTTCTAACAGCGAAACATCGGTAGAACTTCCTAAGCTTTTAAAGATTTCTGGAGCATAATACAATATGGCATTAATTCCGGTTAATTGCTGTAAAATAGAAAGTCCGATACCTACAAAAAGTGCTTTTTTAAACATAGGACTACCTAAATGTTTCCATTGATTTTTATCTTCCTGATGTAATGAATTTTCAATTTCAGATTGAACTTGAGCTACCTCTTCAGCCGTATTTAATTTTTGAAGAATTGCAATAGCTTTGCTGGTTTCACCTTTTTGAAACAACCATCTAGGACTTTCTGGAATTAGAAAAATAAAAAATAGAAATAGGAGCGAAGGAATAATTTCAGAGCCAAACATCCATCGCCAACCGATATTCAAATTCCAATTGGCATCACCCTGTAATGCGATAAAGTAATTTACAAAATAGACCACCACAATACCAATTACAATAGCCAATTGATAGTTTCCTACTAAGGCGCCGCGTCGTTTAGGCGGTGCAATTTCGGCAATATACATAGGTACAACCATAGAGGCAATTCCAACACCAATTCCACCAACAATACGAAATAGTACAAACATCGTAAACGAAGTAGGGAAGGCCGTTCCGACAGAATTTAGAATGAAAAGTATCGCTGTAATGAGCATGGTTACTTTTCGTCCAAACGTATCGCTTAAAAAATCGGAGAAAAAAGCACCAATTAAACAACCCACCAATGCGCTAGAAATTGCCCAACCTGTTTCAACAGGCGATAAATGGAAAAATTCGGTTAAATTTCCGATAGCACCAGATATAACGGCTGTATCATATCCAAATAATAAGCCACCCAATGCGGCGCTTAATGCTATAAAAAGAATGTAGTTTTTGTTATTTTTAGCCATATGATTTAAAGATTTTGTTGTAAATAGTTTTTCATTTGAAGGTTTATTTCCCATTGATTAGAAAGCGGTTTCTTAGTAAATGGTTCTTGAGGCATATAGGGAAAAGGTCCAAACTCTGGAGTAATGGTGCAAATTGCACTTTTTTTATTCTTTTGAATAGCTATAATTTCTTTCCACCAACTTAAATACTGCTCTAAATAGGTTTTCCATTCTGGCGCAAACGGATTGTTTACTTGCGGACTTTGTTCAAAACCAATACGTGCATGAATGTGTTTAATATTTGAGTATATTTTAGAAAGCAAATCGTATTGATCGTGTAAATCACTTTCCGAAACTACAGAAAAATGTGAAAAATCGGCTATTAAATTTATTTTTGGAAAAATATCCAAGTAACTAACTAATGTTTTTAAATGAAATGAAAATCGCCCTCGATGAATTTCGTGCCAAATAGGTATTCCAGAAACTCTTGTAAGTTTATTGCAGATTTCAATGATTTTACAATTATCACTAAAATCAAAAAAATCTTTTCCGGTGTGAGAATTAATATAATTTGGTTTTAATTGGATTAAAAATTCTAAACGTTGTGTAATTCTATCAATATATTCGTTAACTGTTTCTTTTTTATTAGGGAGCACTTGTTGGGCTATGAAAATAAAATTAGGGTTTATAGTATTTCTGATGCGTTCTAATTCAGCATTAAATTCCGCGATAAAATGTTCATCATCAGGAAAATTAATTTCTACGCCATCGTAGCCATTTTCCAAAACATTTGATAGAAATTGTTTTGCTGAAAGATGTTCACAACCCCAAAAGGTACATATGTATTTGATTTCCATATTATTCAGCATATAATACAGGATTAATTGGCGAATTAATTATTTCACCTACTTTAGCGCCCGGACACCAAGTATTCCAATCGTGAATTTGATTTTGATTTTCAGGATTTTTTAATTTCATATCTTTATCCATATAAATTATGGTCATTACTTTTCGCATTTCGTTGGTAACATTTGCACCTGCACGATGAAAAACCCAACCCGAATGAAAACTAATTTCTCCCACGTCAAATGGTTCAATCACATGCTCAAAATCGGTTACACGTAATTTCTTCTGAATCAATTCTTCACTTTCATCACCAATTTCTAACTCGCGTCCTTCTACTATTGTGTGACTCCCAGCGCTAAATTCTAACGGACCCATTTCAAGTGGTGTAGCTTGTAACGGAATCCAAGCCGTAACCGTTTTATCAGTTTCCAATGGCCAATAATACTGATCGGCGTGCCAAGGCGTAATGCCGCCTCCTGCTTCTTTATATAAGGCTTGGTCGTGGTATAATCGAACACCATTTACTTGCATCAAATCTGATGCTATTTTTGCAATACGTTTACTGAAAATCAGTTCCTTAACAACTTCATTTTCTAACCATAAATTGAATAATTGCAAAAACGCTTTTCCATAAGTTGTTCTTTCTTCAAGTGCCGTTTGCTCTTGATTCATGATATTTACTTGCTTGGTAATCGCTTCATTGAAGAAATCAACTGCTTCTTCATTTAGCACTTCTTTCAATTTGATGTATCGATTTTTTTGGTAAAAATTAATTTGTTCTGAAGTCAATGAATACGGTTCGTTAAGAAATTCTGATATTGATTGCATTGTGTATTGAATTAAAAGTAAATATTTTATTAAAAGCTAATATTCAAAATTATTTAAACTTGTTTGTTTGATTTAACATAAAATTGTTAATTTGTAACACTATATTGAATTTTTTTTATTCATTTTTATGTTATAATGTCAATTTATTGTTATGAAAGCTATTTTAGAAGATATCAAATCAAATAAAGGAACATCAAGTTTTCATGCTTTTCGGTATCAAGTTCCCTATTTTCAGTTTAAATGGCATTATCACCCAGAATTTGAATTAACCTATATTGTAAAAGGAAAAGGGTATCGAATTGTAGGTGATTCATATGAGTATTTTACTGATGGTGATTTAGTATTACTGGGTAGTAATTTACCACATACATGGTCAGGAAAATCGAATGATGATATAGACTCTGATGCCGTTGTAATTCAGTTTTCAAATGAATTTATTGCCCCGTTTTTAGAATTAAATGAAAGTATATCAATAAAAAATATGCTTGAAAACGCAATACGAGGAATTAGTTTTGAGGCTGATGAGTCGATAGTTTCAAAAATAATTGATTTATCCACTACAAATGGTATGGATCGAATTATTAATTTGATTTCTATTTTAGATGATTTATCAAAAAAACAAACAAAACGCATCGCATCAAATACTTTTCATAACGTAGTTTCAAAGAAAAACGAAATGCGAATTAATAAAGTGTGTCTTTATATTCAAAACAATTTTAATAATAAAATTTGCTTAAAAGAAGTGGCAGACCTTGTTTATTTAACCGAAAGTAATTTTTGCAAGTTTTTTAAAAAAGCGACAGGTAAAACGTATTCCGATTATTTGAATGAATTACGAATCAATGAAGCTTGCCGATTATTGGTTCAATCCGAAAAATCAATTAATCAAATATCTTTTGATTGTGGTTTTGAAACACTGAGTTATTTCAATAGGGTTTTTTTAAATAAAAAAGGAGTGACGCCATCAAAATATAGAAACTCAAAAACAATTTAATTTATTTACTCTACTTCAGGAAAATCTCTATAGGCATAATAGTGTAATACTTCTTCTAAAGCCATTTGTAACGCTTTGTTTATGTGAACATATGTATTTCCAAGACGAAAATCTATTTGAGATAACTTCATATAATAATCTGTAAAAATAGGAACATATAATCCGTTATTTATGGCTTCGTTTGCGGCGTTATAATTATTAGTTTGTTCGTCTTTTATTATAGAACAAGTTGCCAAACGTAGTTGTGCAAATTTATCTCTTGCGGCTCCATATCCAAATAATCTGCAAACTAAACCTCGATATTTATAAGTACTACAACTTCCTAAATTTAAATTTATTTCTGAAGTTTGACTATAATTATAACAAATAGGGTTGGAGTGATTGTTTAGTTTTTCAAGTATATTTTCTGCTTCGCCTATTTTAAACAAATGAAATGCCCAAGGTAAAAATTCTAATGGAGAGGCTTCCATAGTAGGATTTGTACAGCATTTTCCACAACCGTTATTGCAAAATAATTGGGTTGTAGCGGTAAAATTGTTTAATTCGATTTCTAATGTATCGAACAACAATTCAATATCCTGAACCATTTTTTGAATTGACATTCTTTTTTTTTGCGAATTTACGTTTTAAAAAAGAATTGTCAAATCAATATACAGCAATAATGAAATGAATGTTAAGCAATATTTTTAAATCCATTCGGTAAAGGTCGATAGGCGTAATACTGCAATACTTCTTCAATGGCATATTTTAATGCTTTATTAATTGGTAAAATAATATTTCCTAAATGATAATCGATTTGAAATAAATTCATATAGTAATCCGTAAATATAGGCACAGGAAGTCCATTTTGAATCAGATTGGAAGCATTTTTGAAATTATCGACTTGTTCTGTTTTAATAATTTTACAAGTGGCTAACCGCAACTGTCCGTATTTGTCTTTGGTTGCAGCATAACCAAACAACCTACAAATTAATCCGCGATAGGGATAATTACTGCAACTTCCGTTTACTTTATCTAACAAGGTCAAGGGATTGTATATATGGCAAATACTGGAAGTTTTTATTTCTAATTCGGCTAATACTTTTTCTGCATCGCCATTTAAAAAAATATGAAACGCCCATGGTAAAAATTCCAACGGTGAGGCTTCTATATCCAATTTCGTACAACATTTACCGCAACCTGAATTACAATGTAGGTTGGTTTCTGTTTGAAGTGTGTTTATTTCTAAATCTAATTTTCTAAATAATTCTTCTACAGCTGCAACCTTAATTTCAATGGACATATTTTTTTTACGAATGTACGCTTAATAATATCCGAAAAGAGTTGATATCCTATTTATTTCTAAAATAAAAAATCTCTAACTAAAAAATAATTAGAGATTTAAAATATAATTTTAAAAACTAAATTAGTTCACAATAATTTTTTTAGTCAAATTTCCTTTTTCAGCGGTAATTTGTAAAAAATAAAATCCTTGTGGTAAATTATTTATTTTATATGTGTTTTGGTTAAATATTGGCTTACTAACTTCTTTTACTATTTGACCATTAACATTAATTAAAGTAAGTTTCGAAATGCTTTCTTCTGTAGCAATTTCAATTTCATTAGTATTTGTTGGGTTTGGGTATATCTGAACTGCTGAATCTGATATGAAACTTTGAGAAGATAAAAATACTGTTGGCCATCTGTTTTCAGCCGCAGGTCCTCCCCAAATAACAGTTGCTAAATAAGGATTGTCAATAAATGGATTTCTATTTCCTTGTGCATACGTGTTTGAAGTATTTCCATGATATGTATTTCTGTTATCTTCGTAAGCAGAAACTGGATCTTCTGCATTCCACTGCAAAAACAATTGAATCATATTTGTATCTGTTGAAACAGTTGCTCCAGTTCCAACGTTAATTGGTAAGCATTGTGAAGGATATCTTAAATACATATACATCATCATTCTTGCTACATCACCTTTCCACTCATTTCCAGGATACCAACCGCCTGTTACAGTTCC